>JADHLK010000102.1 GCA_016780695.1 Alphaproteobacteria bacterium
CGGTAAAAGCGCGCCGCATTTTCCAGAAATACAGCTTGATGCCACTCCTCCGGCACCAGGGCCTGATGCGCCTGCACCAGCCGGGCATAGTCAGAATAAAGGCTATCAACCGGAAAATTTGAGCCAAAGGCACAGCGGGCCGGGCCGAATTGGTCAAGACAGGTTTCAATGATTGGGCGGAAATCAGCTTCTCGCCAGTCTGGCTGAAACATCCCCAGCCCGGATAATTTGCATAAAATCTGTGGCAGGCCAGACAGGGCCGCCAGCTGGTCTGCCCAGCGCGCCAGCCCGGTTTTGGATCGGTCCTCCGGGCTGCCTGCATGGCACAGCGCAACCGGCGTTTCGGGAACCTCCTGCAACAGCCTGGCGGTCTCCTCCATCACCTCCGGGACCAGCTGCAGATCAAAGGACAGGCCGCGGCGTCCGATTTCGTGCAAACCCTCTTTGAAGGCAGGTGAGCGGAGCAGCTGGCGGGTGCCGCTCTTGGCATCCTCAGCCGCAGCGCGGGCAATTATTTGGCGTGCGCCGCGCACCGAGTCCAGCTGCTGGAAGTGATCCAGCTGGCTGGCCAGCTCCGGATCGCTCAGATCGCAATAGACCACTTGAGCAAGGGGCCAATCCGGGTTGGCCTGCGCCTGCTGATCAACCCACCTGGCCTCAGCCAGCCCATCAGCTGCCCCAACCTGAATATGAACGGAGCCGGTAAAGCCCAGACTGGCTGCAGCGCTGCGAAATTCGGGCAGCAGATAATCACGCTGGATAGGGGAGGGATCACCAAAAAACCGCCGCGCCCCCTTTTCCATCAGCCAGGGATAATGCACCGCCTGCAAATCCCAGAGATGGTGATGGGCGTCAATCATGTGCGCGGCACCTCAGCCATGCGGCCCAGCACATCCAACCCCTGCATTTTCCAGAAATGCAGCAGATCGATGAAAATCCAGTTTTCCGTCAGCTTGTCACCTGCCCGCCGATACATATCGATCACCCGCATATCGCCCGGTTGTTCGCTGGCGGGCATTCCCATAAAGCCGCCGGTCGGGGTCAAGGTTAGATTGGGGCGGCCAAAAAAGCCGCCATAATGCCCCTCAGCAATGCGGCAAATATGGCCGTTGAATATCCGGTCCTTGAAGCCTGCCCGGAACGGGCCGGAATGCTGGGCGGCATAGCGTTCGATGGTATAGCTCGCCCCGATACCAGCCGGGCCCCACCAGACCATATCCTCGTTCCAGCTGCGGCGTAACTCATCCACCAGCGGCTCCTCACGCCCGCCGCGCCAGGTTTTAATATCACCCACCATATAGTCGATGGCCGCCAGCGTTTTCCCCCCTTCCTCTGGCGGTTGCGGCCCGAATAGCAGCCCATCATGGGTCAGCGGTCCCGGTTGCACCAGATGCGCGCCAGTTTGCGGCGGGAAGGGGGCCAGCCCTGCCTGCATCATCAGATGTGGAATATCAAAATACATCGCCGTCTCGACGATTTTGCCTGCTTCAATCCGGTTGAATTCAGCATAGCGCAGCAGGGCGATTTTGCCGGTCGGCTGAATGTCAAGAAAAGGCTGATCGAACAGCCCCATCAAATGCCCCATTGAGGCGACCCAGACCCCCTCATGGCCTGCTATCTTGTTCTCGCCTGCAAAGAAAATATCCAGCCGCCGCTGCAAGCTGCTCAAAGCTGTTCGCAAGGGCCGCCAGAATTGCCCGGCCACCGCCGCTGGTCCGGTCAGATCATTGAACGGATGAAACCCCTGCCAGTGCCAGTCTGGATGCACCGATTTTTCCAGCACCGCCTCGATCTGGTCCGGGCGCGCCGAATCAAGCGCGTCATAGAGGCTGCGTATAAGGTTCTTTGCAGATTGAAAATCACTCATTTTTTATCTTGATTCCACTGGTTTGGGTGTTTTTGCAAGCGCATGCAAAATCAGCTTGCCAAGCTTCATGTAACTTGTCTAGTATCTGATAACTTTCAGCAAGAAAGTTTGTGACGGTGGCGGGTGATTGTGGCGTAGAGCCTCCTTTATCAGCACCTAGATTTGAGGGAGAGCACCAATGAATATGAGAATAGTGATAGCGGCGGCCAGTCTGGCTGTCTTGTCAAGCACAGCCCATGCAGGCTGTGGGATTAACGCCGGGTCAGTGCGTATTGGCGGCAATGACTTTCCGGCCATTCAAGCTGTGTCCGGCGCAGCAAAAGCTTGTGACGGGGGCGGCGTGACCGTCTCTGTTGATCTGAACAAGGATCACAAGGATCGACAGGTTGCTGCGCTGACGGCAAATCCTGCTGAATTTACCACTTCCATCATTAATAACAGCGCGCTTGTTGCATTGATGAATGATGGGCTGGCCCAGCCGCTGGATGACCTGATTGCCAAGCATGGGAAAGACCTGCAGGCTATGCAGAAGGTGACCATTGATGGTAAGGTTATGGCTGTTGCCTTCATGGCAAATGCCCAGCATTTGTTCTATCGCAAGGACATTCTTGATAAAGCTGGTGTCGGTGTTCCGTCCACCTATGAAGAGGTTTTGGCAGCAGCCAAGGCAATCAAGGATAAAGGGCTGATGGATTATCCGATTGCCGGGACCTATTCAGGATGGAATCTTGGTCTGGAATTCATCAATATGTATCACGGCCATGGCGGTGAATTCTTCAAGTCAGGCAGCGCTGAGCCCTCAGTAAACAATGCCAAGGGCGTTGCGACCCTGAAGATGATGAAAGCCCTGACCGCCTATATGAACCCGGATTTTCTGACCTATGATTCAAATGCCGTTCAAGCAGATTGGGAAGCCGGGAATGTAGCCCTCACAAATCTGTGGGGCTCCCGCGCCGGGGCGGTCACCGATGGTGAAGGCTCTACCGCAGAAATTGAGAGCAACACCATGTTTGCTTCGGCACCGACTGTGGCTGGCCAGAGCATCCCTGCAACGACCTTGTGGTGGGATGGTTTTGCCATTGCGAAAAATGCCTCAGGCGCAGATGCCGAGGCAACCTTCATCACCATGATGAACGGGATTTCGCCGGAAATGGCTGCTGCCAATGTGGATGCCGCTCCTTGGTTGATCAAAGGTGCTGTGCCCCAGCCGACTGATGCTGGTGTGCTGGCCTCCGCCCAGGGGGGTGCGAAGCCCTATCCTATGCTGCCTTATATGGGGGCCATGCACTCAGCCGCCAGCGCAGAAATCGTTGATTTCCTGCAAGGCAAGGAAAGTGCAGAACAAGCACTGGCCGATTTGGAAGCAGCCTATATCGCTGCTGCCAAGGAAAAAGGCTTTCTCTAGGCCGCGACTTTTTTGCAGGGAGCAGCGTTTTGCTCCCTGCTATTTTTTTGTTCTTTTATCACTGAGATAGATGTTATGCCGCATCGCACCTTCATCAGTTTCATCTGGCCATCCGCTTTGGCGATGATGCTTTTTATCGCCTTGCCAATCATCTCAGTGGCTATCCAGTCTCTTTATATCCAGCACGAACAGGTTATTGAAACGGTCAAGAATTGCGGACCTTTCGGATGCACTGAGAGCGTTGTGGTTAATGTTGAGGCAACAGAAAAAATCCGGGCTGAACAGCCGCTGGGCCGGTTTAATGCACTGGGCACTTATACCAATCGCAACCATCTTGCCTTTGCTGAAATAGCGGCGGCTTGGAAAGCCAGCGCAAATTGGTCTGGCTTTTTTGCCGCGATAACCAATCTGCCATTCTACAAAGCCTTGTTTTTCACCTTGTCTTACACGCTGGTAGTAACGCCGCTGGTTATTCTGCTTGGTTTTTTTGTAGCGTTGGCTGTCAATCGGTTGCCTTCTATCTTTAAGGGGCCGACGATCTTCTTTTCCCTTTTGCCAATGATTGTAACGCCGCTGATTGGCTCGCTGATCCTGTTCTGGATGATTGATGCAAAAGGTATTATCGGCGGCAGTTTGCAGCTGTTATTTGATGATCCTGACCTTTCTTTGAAAGCCTCTCCAACGCTGACTTGGATAACGCTCTTCGTTTATGGGGTTTGGCATCATGCCCCGTTCGCCTTTGTGGTTTTTTATGCTGGCTTGCAAACAGTGCCGAAAGATATTCTTGAAAGTGCCATGATAGATGGGGCCAATCGCTGGCAGCAAATACGCCATGTGGTCATTCCGCATCTGATACCTTTGGGGGTATTCATCGCGCTTATTCAGCTGATGGATAATTTCCGCGTGTTTGAACCTATTGTCGGTTTCAATGCCTCGGCCAGCGCCACCTCGCTGTCTTGGATAATTTACAATGATTTGCGCACCGGTGACGGGACAACGCTGTTTGGGTCGGCGGCGGCCACTTCGATGCTGACTATTTTAGGTGTTGCCATCTTGCTGGCTCCGGTTTTAATCCGGGCCTGGCGTGCAAACCAGCGAATGGCTTGAGGATTATCATGGCCCGCACTGTGCCAACATGGCTGTCTATCCTGAGCCTCGGATTTCTTGTGCTTTGGTTGCTCTTGGCCGCATTCCCGTTTTTCTGGACCTTGTGGGGCAGTTTTAAGGTAGAGGCTGATTTTTTTTCCAAGCAGAATTGGACGAACGCGATTTTTGGTGTGCGCACCCTTGCTGAAACCGGCGCGCATTATACCGGGGCGGGGTATGAGGGGGCGTGGATCAAAGAAGAATTCTGGAAAGCCTCAATAAATACGCTGGTCATGACTATTTCAGTTGTGGCGATTTCGCTAACGCTGGGCACTCTGGGCGGTTATGCGCTCTCCAGATCACCTTTCCGGTATGCTTTCTGGATTTTGATTATCGCACTGGTTTTTCGGGCTATGCCGCACATTACTCTGGTGTCCGGCTATCTGTTTCCTTTTTTTGAGCTGAATCTCTGGGGGCATCTCACAACAACGATTATTGTGATGGTGGCGATCAACCAGCCCTTTACCCTGTGGATGCTGCACAGCTTTTTTCTCAATATTCCGAAAGATTTGGATGAGAGCGCTCTGGTCGATGGCTGCACACGCTTTCAGGCCTTTCGCTATGTGATTATTCCAGTTATGTGGCCAGGCGTTATCACCACTGGGTTATTCAGTTTTCTGCTCGCCTATAATGACTTCGCCCTGACCGGATTGCTGCTGACTGAAGAAAACCAGACCATGGTGCCGGCGATTGCCGGGTTTTTGGGGTCAACCCAGCAACAAGGCAATGTGATGTATGCCGTGGCAGCGGTCGTATCAGCAACCGCACCACTTTTTGTGCTTGTTATGTTTTTCCAGCGACAGATCGTCAGCGGGCTTACCGCTGGGGCAGTAAAGGGATAAAGAGCGATGGCCAGCATCAAACTGAGGCAATTAACCAAGCGCTGGGGCGATTTTGTCGCGGTAGATACATTTGATCTGGATGTGGCGGATGCTGAATTTCTGGTCCTGCTGGGCCCGTCTGGATGCGGCAAGACGACCACTATGAGAATGATAGCTGGTCTGGAGGAGATCACCAGTGGCACGGTTGAGATAGACTGTCAAATCGTCAATAACCTTGAACCCAAAGATCGGGATATAGCCATGGTTTTTCAATCCTACGGCCTGTATCCTAATATGAATGTTTATGA
>JADHLK010000103.1 GCA_016780695.1 Alphaproteobacteria bacterium
AAGCAGCCATATTTCCTATCCTACAGATCCTTCCAGTGAGATGCCGATCAGCTTTTGCGCCTCTACGGCAAATTCCATTGGTAATTCCTTCATCACCTCGCGGCAGAAACCATTGACAATCAACGAGACGGCTTCCTCAGCATCCAGCCCGCGCTGCAGGCAATAAAACAGCTGTTCTTCGGAAATCCGCGAAGTGGTCGCCTCATGCTCTACCCGGCCGGACGGGTTGCGCGAGGTGATATACGGCACCGTATGGGCCCCGCACTGATCCCCAACCAGCAGGGAGTCACACTGGGTGAAATTACGCGCCCCTTCAGCCGCTTTATTAATCTCTACCAGCCCACGATAGGTGTTTTGCGCCCGCCCGGCAGAAATCCCCTTGGAGATAATAGTGGATCGGGTGCCCGGCCCCAGATGGATCATCTTGGTTCCGGTATCGGCCTGCTGGGCCCCGTTGGTGACCGCCACAGAATAGAATTCACCGACTGAATCGCGCCCGCGCAATACACAGGACGGGTATTTCCAGGTAATGGCGGAGCCGGTTTCCACTTGCGTCCAGCTGATGCGGGAGCGATCCCCTCTGCAGGCGCCGCGCTTGGTCACAAAATTATAGATACCGCCCTTGCCATTTTCATCTCCAGGATACCAGTTCTGGACAGTTGAATATTTGATCTCGGCATCATGCATCGCGACCAGCTCTACCACCGCGGCGTGCAGCTGGTTTTCATCCCGCTGCGGGGCGGTGCAGCCCTCCAGATAGCTGACATAGGAATCATCTTCGGCAATGATCAGCGTGCGTTCAAACTGGCCGGTATTCTGCTCATTGATGCGGAAATAGGTGGACAGCTCCATCGGGCAGCGCACCCCCTTGGGGATATAAACAAAGCTGCCATCAGTAAAGACAGCTGAATTCAGCGCCGCAAAGTAATTATCTGATACCGGCACCACCGAGCCCATATATTTCCTGATCAAATCCGGATAGTCGCGGATCGCTTCGGAAATCGGACAGAAAATCACCCCGGCCTCAGCCAGCTCCTCGCGAAAGGTGGTTGCCACAGAAACTGAATCAAAAACCGCATCCACCGCCACGCCAGCCAGCATCTTCTGCTCATTGAGCGGAATCCCCAGCTTTTCATAAGTCTCCAGCAGCTGCGGATCGACCTCATCCAGAGAGGCCAGCTGTTTTTTCTGCTTCGGGGCGGCATAATAGTGAATAGCCTGATAATCAATCGGCTCAATTTGCAGCTTGGCCCAGTCAGGCGGGGTCATTTTCAGCCAATAGCGATAGGCTTTCAGCCGCCAGTCCAGCATCCAGTCCGGCTCATCTTTTTTGGCGGAAATAAAGCGGATAATATCCTCATTCAGCCCCTTTGGAGCCAGGTCTGATTCAATATCCGTCACAAAACCGTATTTATATTTGCCGGTGGCCTCTTCAACGGCCTGAATGGTCTCAACAGTTGCTGACATGCTCTAGCTCACAGATTTTTCAGGAGTGGGTGCCGAGGGATCGGCGGTTCTATCAATCGGCGGGAAATACCGCTGCGGGTCCAGCATTTCAGCAAGGGTGACCCGGCCAAGTGCTTCTTGAATAGCCTGATTAACGCTGTTCCAGTTCCCTGACATGAAACAGCCATTTTGGACTGAACACGGCTCCTCTGCCCCGTCCACACAGGCGGTCAGGGCAATCGGGCCTTCTATCGCCTCGATCACCTCAGCCAGGGAGATGGCACTGGCCGGGCGTGCCAGCTTGCAGCCGCCCTGCACACCGCGCTGCGATTCCACCAGCCCGGCAGCCACCAGCTGCTTGACCAGCTTGGCAACGGTGGGTTGGCCCAGCATCGTCTGGCGGGCCAGCTCAGCACTGGATCGCAAGCCGCCGGCACCGCATCCCGGCGCGGCCAGCCCGCCCAGCACGAGGATCGCATAATCTGTCATGCGCGTCAGTCGCAGCATCGAGAAATCCCTGAAGTCGTTACCGAATTTAGACTAATTTAGTCTGATATAGCGATGATATAGGCATCCGCTACCAAAAAGGCAAGTCAGCACGCCCAAAAAAAGCGGAAAAAGAGGGAAATTCAAGAGGCGGTGAGCCGCCTGCCGGACGCGGCTAGTTAAACGCCTCGCGGCGCAGCTGATAGCGGCCATCTTCCAGCGATTCAAACAGATCCTCTACATCCGGGTGGCCCACCGGCCCGCCTTCTGTATCAGGGGTCAGATTTTGCTGGCTCACATAGGCCGAATAATAGGTTTCGGCATTTTCTGCGAGCAGATGATAGAAGGGCTGTTCCTTGGATGGGCGGACATCTTCTGGAATGGCGTTATACCATTCTTCTGTATTGTCAAATTCCGGGTCCACATCCACGATCACCCCGCGAAAGGGATAATGGCGGTGACGCACAATATCGCCAATGCAAAACACCGGCGTTTTTTGCACCTGGGCTGGGAGCTGGGTAGGGTTTGATGTATCAGAGCTGGTCATCAGCAAAGCCTCTCACCCGGACAAAATATCCGGTCAGATGGTTTCTTTTACCTTGATGACCTGGCGGCCCTTATAGATTCCTGTTTTCAGATCAATATGATGCGGGCGATGCAGCTCACCGGTTGTCTTGTCCTCAACATACGCATCCGAGCGCAGCGCATCATGCGCCCGACGCATATCACGCTTGGAACGGGTAACCTTGCGTTTTGGAACAGCCATGACACACTCCTCAAAAAAAATTGTCCGGCCTGTTGGCCTTGCGGCATCCGGTCTGTTGCCCGATGCTGCGGTGCAGGTTTGGTGGAGCCAGACGGGATCGAACCGACGACCTCCTGCTTGCAAAGCAGGCGCTCTCCCAGCTGAGCTATGGCCCCGTTTTTTAACGATTGCCAAACCAAAGTGAAAAGAAGCCCTGACCGAATGGCCGCGGGCCTCACAACGCTGGTTTTATGCTGGAAACCAGACAGAAGGTCAAGTGTTTTTGCCAGCCAGTCTCCTAAAAAAACATAAAAAAGAGCCCACCCGTCCCAGCTCAGGCAGCTTGCATCTGGCCAAGGGCAGCTATCACCGCCGGATGGGTCAGCTTGCCTGCCTGCACATTCAGCCCGGCGGCCAGATGCGGGTCTGCGGCCAGCGCCGCCAGCCCGTTATCTGCCAGCTGATGCACAAAAGGCAGAATAGCATGGGTCAGGGCAGCACTGGCGGTGAGCGGCACGGCTCCCGGCATATTGGCAACGCAATAATGCACAATCCCATCCACTAGATAGGTCGGCTCAGCATGGGTAGTTGGGCGTGAGGTCTCAAAACAGCCACCCTGATCAATCGCCACATCTACCAGCACCGCGCCCGGCCGCATCGCTGCCAGCTCTGCCCGGCTGACCAGATGCGGGGCAGCAGCCCCCGGCACCAACACCGCACCGATCACCATATCTGCCTGCTGAACCGCCTCGGCTACCGCCTGCTGGCTGGCATAGACAGGGGTGACAGCAGAGCCGAAAATATCGATTAATTGGCGCAATCTGGGCAGCGATTTATCCAGAATGGTCACCCGCCCACCAATACCGGCAGCGACACGGGCGGCATTGCTGCCCACCATGCCGCCGCCCAGAATCACAATATTGGCCGCGGCCACCCCCGGCACACCAGTGGCCAGCAAACCGCACCCGCCAGTCTCAGCCTTCAGAGCCTGTGCGCCGTCCAGCACCGCCAGCCGCCCGGCAATCTCCGACATCGGGGCCAGCAAGGGCAGACCGCCAGACGCATCGGTCACCGTCTCATAGGCAATCGCTGTGCAGCCAGAAGCCAGCAGGCCGGTCGCCTGTGCCGGGTCGGCCGCCAGATGCAGATAGGTGAACAGGATATGATCTGGGCGCAACCTCTCCCATTCTTGCTGCTGCGGCTCTTTCACCTTGATAATCAGCTGGGCCTTTTCAAACAGCTCTGCTGCGCTGTCACAAATGCGCGCTCCGGCGGCTTCATAGGCTTCGTCCGGCGCGCCAGCATGGCGGCCTGCGCCGCTTTCTACCAGCAGCTGATGGCCCTTGGCGGCAAGCTCAGCAACGCCGCCCGGTAATAGCCCGACCCGCGCCTCCTGCGGCTTGATTTCTTTTGGAACAGCGATCAACATGACAGCACCTCCTGATAACAGACGCATGGATCATTGACTGATCTATAATATGTCTTTTTAGACTCTATTTGATTCTTTTTATTGTTTTATAATGAGTATATCTTGCAATAATGATTTGCAGTTAATCTTTTTCCTGCAATAATATATAAAAAAAACCTTCCCCATAGCGAGGCTGGAGGCAGGAAAATGGACAGAACAGACCGGGCGATTCTGGCAGTGCTGCAGGAAGATGCGCGTATGTCCAATGTAGAGCTGGCCGGGCGCGTTGGGTTGTCGCCTTCTGCCTGTTTGCGGCGGGTGGCCGCGCTGGAGAAATCCGGCGTGATTGACAGCTACCGGGCGCAGCTCAATCTAGACAGTCTGGGTCATTCGGTGCTGGTTCTGGTGCGGATTACCCTGCATGGCCAGTCTGCTGAGATGATGACCGAGTTTGAAGCGGCTGCGACCCGGATTCCCCAGATTCTGGCCTGTTTCCTGCTGGCCGGCGAGGAGGATTACCTGCTGCGAATTGCCGCCCGTGATGTCGCTGATTTTGGCCGCATCCATACTGAATATCTCTCCTCCCTGCCCCATGTGCTGCGGATGGAGAGCAATTTTGTGCTGCGTCAGGTAATTAATCGCGGGCTGGATGCGGCGGAGATTTAGCCCGCCCGAATTAGCCCGCCCGAATTAGCCGACTTGCAACTACCCCGCTTGCGGCTCTGCCAGAGCCGCACCGAGAGCGCGTATATCCGCCAGCTTGCGGTCCAGTTCTGACCAATCATCGCCCGGCTCTATCGCCGCCCAGACCCGCTCCACCTCATCAATGGTCAGGCTAACCGGGGCTTCTGCAGCAAAAAAGGCTGGCTGGGCTGGCTGGCGCGGGGAACAGCCATGCAGCAGCTCGGCAAAGGGCTGATAGGCTTGCGGCATATCCTGATGCGAACGCCAGCCGCCATAAAGCCAGAAAAACAAACCGTCAAACCCGACCCGGCTTTGCTCTGCCTGCTTCAGAAATTCGCTGGCCAGTCGGCTGGCTTCGGCGGCCGCTGGCTGGCGCAGTCCGAGCCGCCAGAATAGCCGTCTGGTCATCGCAGCCTCCAGGGTCGGGGTGAAGTCTGCCAGAGCATCGCGCAAAGCCTGCTCCTCTGCCTGCCGGACAAAGCAATCTGCCAATCGGCACAGGGCCCAGAAAGCCGCCTCTGGCTGGCGGCCATAGGCATAGCGGCCCTGCTGATCAAAATAGGCGGCGGTAAAGGCAGGGTCCAGCTCCGGCAAAAATCGCCAGGGGCCATAATCAAAACTTTCTCCGGTCAGGTTGAAATTATCAGTGTTGAGCACCCCATGCACAAAGCCGGCCACCATCCAGCCAGCTGTCATCTCAGCAACAGATCGGGTAAGATTGACGAGCAAATCTGCCAGCAG
>JADHLK010000104.1 GCA_016780695.1 Alphaproteobacteria bacterium
ATGGGCCAAAGCGAAGATATCGTCATGGAGAGCTTTAATCTGGATCCCTTTGCCGGATGTTCGATGATCCAGACAGCCGAGAATCTGGCAAAAAAATATAATATTTTAACAGAAGAACAGCATCATCTGGTGCTACGCCGGGCCGAGCAATATCAGGCAGCTCTGGCGGATAATCGCGCTTTTCAGCGCCGCTATATGCAGGAAAAATTTGCCGTGCCGACCGCCAATCTGAAAAAAACCCAGACAGTGCTGGAAGGGGATGCCGGGGTCTATCCGACAGAGGCCGGAAAACTGGCCGAATTGCGACCAGTTCTGGAGGGGGGCAGCGTTACCTTTGCCGGTCAGACGCATCCGGCTGATGGCAATGCTGGAATGCTGGTAGTGGACACAGCACAGACAGCGCAAGAGTTCAGCCAGAAAGGCGCGCCCATTGTGCAGATTTGCAGCTGGGCCCAGGCGCGGGTCGCAGCTGGCATGATGCCGCTGGCGCCGGTGCCGGCTGCCCGCGCCGCCTTGCAGAATGCCGGTCTTTCCACAGACCAGATACAGGTCATCAAAACCCATAATCCCTTTGCGGTGAATGATATTGTGCTGTCGCGTGAGCTGGGCTGCGACTGGCAAGGCATCAATAATTACGGCTGCTCGCTTATCTGGGGGCACCCGCAAGGGCCGACCGCGTTGCGCAGCATTATCGAGATGATAGAGGAGCTGGCCTTAAAGGGGGGCGGCTATGGGCTGTTCACCGGCTGTGCGGCAGGGGATTCGGCGATGGCGCTGATCCTCAAGGTCACCGGCTGAAAAAGTGGCCGGAACGCCTGCTCTCATGTCCAGTCTTTATGCGTATGAAACAATTATCCAGCTGCTGAAAAAAGCAGCAGATGAAGCCCCGCACGCTGCCGCGATACAGGACGCAGAACGCCAGCTGACCTATGCTGAATTATGGGCTGCTATCACGCACTCGGCAGCCGGATTGCAGGCACTGGCGGGGGTTACAGGCGGGCGGGTCGCCCTGATCGCTGAAAATTCGCTCGATTGTGCGGTTGCCTTTCATGCTGTTCACGCAGCCGGGGCGCAAATCGTGCCCATCAACCCGGCCTATACGCCGCGCGAATTGCGCGAGATATTGACAGATGCTGACCCGGCACTGGTGCTGTTTGACGCCGGGCGGGCGGAGCAAACCCGCCCCTTGCTGGAGGAGATGGAGCTGGCCGGCTTGCCGATAGGCGCAGAGGCCAGGCCCTGGGCAGACTGGCTGGAGAGGGGCGGCCCCACCGCGCTGGCCAGCTGGCCAAGGCCAGATGATCTGGCCAGCCTGCAATATACTGGCGGGACCACAGGCCGCCCCAAAGGCGTAAATATCACGCACCGGCAATTGGTCATCAATCTGCTGCAAAGAGAGGCTGCCTTGCCCACTTATGCAGAGGATATTGTGCTGTGTGTCATGCCCCTCTTTCATGTTTTTGCCACTGCCATGTGTCTGTATCTGGCCGCAAATTGCCGCGGGTTGTTGCTGATCCAGCGCCGCTATCATCCCGAACAAACGCTGAAAATGATCGCCCAAAACCGGGTAACCTGCCTGCCTGCCGGGCCAACCCTGATCGCCGGTTTGATGGGTCATGCTGATTTCAGCACAACCGATCTCAGCAGCTTGCGGGCGGTTTATTCCGGCTCAGCGGCCCTGCCTGTGACGGTTCTGGAACGCTGGGAGGCAGCGGTTGGCTGCCCCATCTTTGAAGGATACGGCCAGTCAGAGGCAGGTCCGGTATTGAGCTATCACTATGCCGCAGAGCAGCGCATCCCCGGCACGGTGGGCCGTGCCTTGCCGGAAACAGAGATAGAAATTGTCGATGTTGAGACCGGCCAGACAATCTTGCCGACAGGCGAAAGCGGCGAGATAAGGGCGCGTGGGCCGCAGATCATGTCCGGCTATCGCAACCGGCCAGAAGAAACCGGCCAGGCCCTGCGGGATGGCTGGCTCTATACAGGCGATATCGGGGTGCTGGATGAAAACCGGGTCCTCACCATCAAGGATCGCAAAAAAGATATGGTGATCAGCAGCGGCTATAATATCTACCCGCGCGAGGTTGAAGAAGTGCTGCTGCAACATGAAGCGGTCGCTGAAGCTGCGGTTATCGGCGTGCCGGATGCCTACCGGGGAGAGGTGCTGCGGGCATTTCTGGTGGCGCGCAGCGGCCGGGTTCTGGACAGCACGGCTCTGGAGGCTTTTTGCCGCCAGCAGCTGGCCAGCTACAAGGTTCCGGCCCGCTTTCAGCTGCTGGAGGCTCTGCCCCGCACGCAAGTTGGCAAAATTGATAAACCAGCTTTGAAAAAACTGGTCTCAGACAGCTAGCCGGGCCGACTGCCAAGGCGATGTCTCTGGCATGGATTATGCATCCTTGTTCAGAACAGAAAGGCCGGACAGTGAACGCTCTACATCCAAGAGAACCAAAACTGACTGGCGGCCCGGTTTTTTCCGAAAAAGGCCGCCAGCTGATCAAGCTTTATGCGAATATGGCCCGTGACGGCTATGCAACCCAATCCGGCGATTTCATTAAATCAGCCTATAATGATTTTGAACTGGGTAAATTCAAAGAGCTTGTGCAGCCTGAATTTCAGTCTTTCAACATCAAGACGGTGCTGGATTATGGCTGCGGCGGGTCTGACTGGGAGGCAACCGGTTTTAATGGGGTGCAATCTGCCAGAGCCTATTTTTTATTGGATGCGGTCTATCGCTATGAGCCAGCCAGAGACCTCGATGAACGCCAGCCAGTGGATGCGGTGACCTGCTTCGATGTTCTGGAACATATTTTTGTGTCAGATGTGCCGGCCGTGCTGCGAGATATTCTGTCGCTGGCAGACCGTCTGGCGGTTCTGAATGTTGCCTGCTACAAGGCCAATGCGCTGTTGCCGAATGGCGAAAATGCCCATATTACAGCACGCCATCCTTTCTGGTGGAAGGGGATGCTGGACAGTCTGGCCCCGGAATTTCCCGATACCCACATCCTGCTGTTCTGCAGCACCGCCTTTAACAAGGCAACTGTCTTTCCGCTATTCAGCGATCGGCAACGCCAGACCGATACCGCCTTTGATATCGAATATTAGGAATATCGAATATAAGGGGCCAGAAGCCGGTCAGGTGGGGCCAATTGAAAACCAGCTTGCCTAATCTTTTATGTCTACGTGTCCTGTAAAACCGCCTGTGGATGCAGCATCCGCAGTCGGTCTTCCCATAAGCTGGTATCCAGCCAGTCTGCCAGCGGCCGGGCGTCCGCCCCATCATTTGCCCGGCATATAGTCCAGGCGAGCGCCAGATTACAGGACACAGCAGGTTTTAACCCGGCTTCCTGTCCGGCTATCAACGAGCCGAGTGTTGCCATGCCGGTGCCCAGCATCAAAATCGCATCTGCCTTTGTCTCGGATAATTCTTGATAGGTGGCATAGACACCACTGCCAACCATGGCATAGATCGGGTGAAAAGCCTCAGTCTTGAGGGTCGGGCCAGCTCTGGCTACCACTTCAAACCCTTGCTCCTGCCAGTAAATTTCCGAAGCCGCGTTCAAATTATCCGGATATGGGCTCAGCAGCGCAATCCGGCGCGCTCCCATCTCCTGCAACGCTGCTGTGGCGGCCCGCGCGGCGGTGACAAAGGGCAGGTTGCGGGCCTCCTCAATCTCGGCGACCAGCGCAGCCTCAGCCTGCTTGCCAATCAGATAAGAGGCCCCGGTGCACGCAGCGGCCAGCACCGAAACCGGAGCATTGGCAAACTGCCCGCAGGTGTCTGCATAGCGGTTGGTATAATCTACCAGCCTTTGTTCTATTGTTGACTTGCCGGACGTCAGCCGCGCATTCAAAATTGACCAGCCGGGCGGCAGCAAGGCCCATAATTCAGGCTCTACGGTGGTATTGGCTTGCGGGGTCAGAACCCCCAGAACCCCGGCATTGCCATAATCTGCCCCAGCCATTACAGCCACCCCAGCTGGGCTGGCAGCCACAGGCTCAAGGACGGGAACAGAATCAGCAATATCAAGCGGGCCAAATCTGCCAGCAAGAACGGCTTTACTCCGCGAAATATGGTTGAAAGCGGCAAATCTTTGGCCATCCCATGCAAAACAAATACATTGATACCGATCGGCGGTGTGATCATGCCAAGCTCTATCACCACGACATTCACCACCCCCCACCAGACCGGATCATAGCCCAGCCCGACAACCAGCGGATACACAAAGGGCAGAGTCAGCACCATCGCTGCTATGGTATCAAAAATAGAGCCCAGAATAAGGTAAAAAACCATCAGGCACATAATCACCAGCAAGGGCGGCAGGCCCAGCCCCTCTATCGCCGCCACGGTCGCTGCGGGCAGGCCGGACAGGGTCGCAAAATAGGAAAAGACCGACGCGCCAATAATGATCACAAAGATGAGCCCGGTATTTGAGGCTGTCTCGCCCAGGCAGGATAAAAAGCTGTTTTTATTGAGCCGTTTTCTGAACAGGGCCAGAAACAGCGCGATTGAGGCCCCGACAGAAGCCGCCTCGCTGACGGTGAAGATGCCGGAATAAATACCGCCGGAAACGGTGAAGGCCAACAGCAGAACCGCCCAGCTGGATTTGGTGACGCGCCGCCGCTCTGCCCAGCTGGTCTGCTCCCCCAGCGGGGCCAGCTCTGGTTTCAACCTGACCGTGATAGCAATGGCCACAAAATAAAACACCACCGCCAACAGCCCCGGCACTATCGCCGCCAGAAACAGGGAAATAATGGAATTTTCGGTCAAAATCGCATAGAGAATCATCACCACCGAAGGCGGAATAATCATCCCCAGCGTGCCGCCTGAAGCAATTGCCCCAGCCGCCAGCGACTTGGCATAGCCGCGATCCAACATCTGCGGCAAGGCAATTCTGGCCATTGTCGCCGCCGTCGCCACTGAGGAGCCGCACACCGCCCCAAACCCGGCACAGGCCCCGATGGTCGCAAAAATCAGCCCGCCGCGCCGATGCCCCAAATAGACGAAAGCCAGGCGGTAAAGCTCATCTGACAAGCCGCCAATATGCGCCAGATTACCCATCAGCAAGAACATGGCGATCACTGCCAGCCCCTCAGCAGCCATGGCAGCAGACGGCTCAGTGCCTAGCAAGGTCAGCGCTGGCTCAAAACCGATAATCAGGCCGGTTCCCACAACCCCGACAACGCCCATCGCAAAGCCGACAGGTATCTGCAGCGCGATTAAAACAAACATCCCAGCCAAACCCAGCAGGCCGGTGGTAACCGGATCACTCACCATCTGGCTGGCCTCCCCTCATAGCAGGATAGCCACCTCATAATTTTGTCTCACTCTCATCTGCCAGCTGGCGCATCGCAGGTTGACTGCCCTCTATCGCCGCGCGCATCCAGGATACCAGCACATAGAGCTGCACCGGCACACAAATCGCCATCAGCCCGGTGGTAATCCACCACCAGGGCGCCAGCGCAATCGCAACGGTTCTGGTGGTTCGCCCCGCATCACCATATTGCA
>JADHLK010000105.1 GCA_016780695.1 Alphaproteobacteria bacterium
GGGGGAGGCGGCCATTACCGAAGCCGCGCGGCTGGCCGAAGCCCTTGATTTTATTCATGCCCTGCCAGACCAGTTCGACACGCCGGTCGGGGAAAAGGGGGTGCGCCTGTCAGGCGGTCAGCGTCAGCGTCTGGCGATTGCGCGGGCGATTTTGCGAAACCCCTCGGTGCTGTTGCTGGATGAGGCCACCAGCGCGCTGGATTCGGTCTCTGAGGCGGCGGTTCAGTCAGCTTTGGCCAGTCTGATGCAGGGGCGCACCTCGCTGGTCATCGCCCACAGGCTGGCGACAGTTCTGGATGCGGATCGGATTATCCTGCTGGATCAGGGCCGCATCATCGCCAGCGGCACGCATGAAGAATTGCTGGCTGATGAGCCGCTTTACCGGGATCTTGCCTTGCGCCAGTTTCACCAGCCGGTTGCCTGAAAAAAAAGCCTCAAGGCAGGCGCGGCCCGTAATACTGAATCGCGGTTTGATTATCACTGGCGGCAAATTGCCCGGCGATAAAATCAGCCCGCGCCCCGGTCAGCATCCACTCGCCCAGCCCGGCCAGCGGCCTTGTTCCGGTCGGCAGGGTGAGGCTACCGCTGGTCTCCAGCAAGGCGGCCTTGTCTGCTGATAGCGGGCTGGTCAGGTCAAAGCGGGTGGCCCCGTCACTGCTTTCACCGCTCAGCTGAAAAGTACCGGAGGTGAGGTTCAGGATAGCGCGCCCGCTGGTATTCTGGCTCAGCCAGCCTGCCGGTTGTCGCAGCATCAGCCTTTGATCCAGCTGCCAGACCAGACGGCTGTCAGCAGGCAGGCTCACATCCTGCAGCTTCCAGACAGACAGGGCAGTGAACAGCCCGTCCAGCCGCTGCTCTGACACAGGCCTGATATAGACTGCCCGACCCTCCAGCCTTGGCGGGCCGACATCAACCAGCAGCACCCGTTGCATATCAATCGCCCCGGCCTTGGCCAGCCAGAGAGCCAGCTGGTGATGCTGGCCGGGCGGTAAAGCTGGCTCGCCAGTGCCAGATGCCCCACCTGTCAGCCCACCTGTCAGCCCACCTGTTAGCCCACCTGTTAGCCCACCTGTCAGCTGGGTCAGAATATCACCGAAGAGCAGCTGCAGGGACTGGCGTTCTGCCGCATCCGGTTCAGCCCTTCCGGTTTCTGGTCTGGCACTATAGGGGGTGGCGGCCTCTGCCCGGCTGGATTTGGCAGCGGCAATCGGCGGCGCGGCTATCTCAGCCGGGCGGTTGGCCAGCTGCCAGTCAATCTCAGAAGGCCGGGCAAAGTCGGCCGGAAAGACTAGCAGCCATCCGGCGGAGACGAATATGCCGAGCGCCCTAGCGCGGCGGGCTGGCATTGGCCAGCCTCTGGGTTAGCTTTAATTCAATGCGGCGGTTTTTCTGCCGCGCGGCCAGCGTATCGGCCCGGTCTATCGGCTGAAATTCACCATAGCCGGTCGCCGCCAGCCGGTTCGCTGGCACCCCTTGCTCAATCAGGAAACGCACCACCGACATGGCGCGCTCGGTGGATAGGTCCCAATTATCGGTATAGCGCCCGCTGACCGGCACTGTATCAGTATGGCCATCGACCTGCAGCACCCAGGGCACATCTTCTGGAATTTCATCGGCAATATCCAGCAAGGCTGTACCAATATCAGCCAGCTGGGCCTGTCCGGCCGGGTTGATACGCGCCTGCCCCGGGGCGAACAGCACCTCGGACTGAAAGACAAACCGGTCGCCGACAATCTGAATATCAGTTCGCTGTAAGAGAATATCCCGCAGCTGGGCAAAAAATTCTGAGCGGATCAGCTGCAATTCCTGCACCCGGTTGGCCAGCGCGGCATTCAGCTTTTCGCCCAGCGCAGCGAGTGCAACCTTATCTTCTGCCGCCTGTTTTTCCTTTTCCGCCAGCAAGCGCTGCAACGCCTCCAGCTCATTACGCAAGGCCAGGCTGGCCGCGATTAGCCGGTCAATCTCCGCCTTGGCTTCCAGCGTTGCATTATTGGCAGTGGCCAGCGCGTCCTGTTTTTCCTGCAAGCTCTCCTGCTGGCTGGCAATCAGCGCGGCGCGCTGGGCGAGCAGGGCGGTTTTCTCAGTGATTTCAGCCTGCTGACCGGCAAGGCTGGTCTGCATTTCTGCCAGCCTTTCGCGCAGCCCCTCAGCGGTTCCGCGCATCGCCTCCAGATCGCCTGTCAGCTTGTCCCGTTCGCCGGTCATGCTGGCCAGCTGGCTGGTCAGCCTGTCCTTTTCCTGTTGGCTGGCTAACAGGCTGGTCCGCAGCCCGGCCAGCTCAGCTGCCAGCGCATCACGCCTTTCGCCCAGCTGTTCCATTTCCAGACCCAGCGCGGCCAGCTCACTGCTGAGCGCGGCATTTTCCTCGCGCTCCAGATTGAGCAGCCCGGTCAGCGCAGACAGCTCTGCGCGCAGCCGCGAGAGCGAGGCATCCTGACCCGATACACGCCAGGACAGATTGGCCTGAATCAGCACAAAGACCATCAGCACAAAGACAAAAACCATCAACAGGCTGGCCAGCGCATCGACAAAGCCGGGCCAGGTTACATCGGCGGGCCTGCCTCTGGTTCCAAGGCGGGAGAGTGCCATCAACCCGTGCCTTTCCCAGAGCGTTCCGTGGCCTGCATCACCGCTTTTGACAAAGCCCTAATCTCAGCAGTCAGCCCGTCTGACAGTTTGCTGTGCGAGCTGGCCAGCGTATCCGACAGGGTTTCGATACGCGCCCCCAGCTGGGCCAGCTGCTCACGCAAGCGGCGATCATCACCTATCTGTTCAGCGAGGCTGGCCAGCGTCATATTCAGCTGGCTGAGCTGGGCGGTTGTTTTCTGCCGATCTGCCTCTGAGCGTTCCATTGACTGGGCAAGGGCCAGCATCGCCCGCGCGCCTTCCTCAGACAAGCCGGAGGCCAGCGCCTCAGAACCGCCAGTTCCGCCTTTTTCAGAAATGTCATTATAGCGGGCAAAGGCGGACAGCCAATCTTCGACCTCATTGAAAAACCGGCCCATCGCCTGACCCAGCTGCAAATCAAGAAAGCCCAGCAACAGGCTGCCAGCCAGCCCGAAAAGAGAGGAGGAAAAAGCGGTTGCCATGCCAGCCAGCGGCGCATCCAGCCCGCCGCGCAGCTGTTGCATCATCTGGTTCAGATCGGCTGAATTCATATCCAACCCTTCCACCACCCCGACGACAGCGGCGATGGTCTGGAGCAGACCCCAAAAAGTGCCCAGCAGGCCGAGGAAAATCAACAGCCCTATCATATAGCGGGAAATCTCGCGCCCCTCATCAAGGCGGGCCGCTACCCCATCCAGCACTGAGCGCAAGGAGAGGGCCGAGAGCAGGCGGTCGCTGCGGGAATCCGCCAGCATCACATTAACCGTTGCCAGCACCACCGGCTTGCGGCCGGTCGGGTTCAGCGTTTTCGTGCGCTGAATATCGGCCAGCCAGGCCACCTCCGGGCTGAGCCGCAACACCTGTCGGAAATTATAGACAATGCCGATCAGGCCGGTCGCCACAATCACCCCATTGAGAAACGGATTGCCCATAAAGGCGGCGGCCAGCTGCTGCCAGAACAGGGCGGCCAGCCCCAGCACCGCCAGCACCACAATTCCCATTCTGATCAGAAAAACCCTCGGATCTGTCATTATCCCCGTCCCAAACTGCCCGGTTATTCCTAAAATATATCCCTGCCAGCAAAGCATGGCAGGATTATGGCACGGGGGAAAGGGGGGAAATGACCGCGGCTATATCCGGGCGAGGCGGTAACCTTTTTTTAAGGTTGTTTTGCTAAGCTGCTTCCTGAAAAAGGGGAGGTGGGCAATGTCAAAAACAGTCTGGAGCCGGGATGAATATATCCTGTTGCTGGATCTGTATAAGCGGCTCGCACCGCGCCGTGCCTTTCCGCAGACGCTGCCAGAAGTGATCGCTCTTAGCCGGGATTTGCGCCAGATGAACCCGGCGGCGGTGCGTCTTTTTGCCAAACATCGCAACCCGGCCGGGGTGTCCTTTTATCTGGCCAGAATGATGGCGCATGATCCGAATGCGATCGGTATTGGCATAAAGGAGAAGGAGTCCACTTCCGGCTATCAGCTGCGCGCTGCGGTCTTTCGCGACTTTTTTGTAAATGAGGTGGCTCTGGCCGCGGAAATCGCCCGTATCCGCTCGGCCTATAATCTGGATCAGCCGATCAGGCCGCAATGGGCGGCCTATCAGGAACAGCCAGACAGGCCCGCCGAGTCTCTTGCGCCCCGCCCGATAGTGAGCGAGCCAGCCGCCGAACCCCTTGGCAAAGCACGCACAGGCTGGCGCAAATGGCTTTATCAGCTGCTGATGAAACTAGCCCAGAGATTATGAGGGGGATAAATTCACCACAGCCAGACAAGGCGCAGGCTGGCGGCCTGGCGGCTGGTGCGGGTGATATGGGCGGGGCCGGAATTGGCCCAGGGTAGGCCAGTTCCGCAATGAAAATCGCGGCCGGTGGCATCATAACAGGCGCGCTCAGATATGCCGCCGCCCCGGTCGATCAGCCCGTCCAGCCGCATTTGCCAGACCAGCTGGCGATGCCGCCCCTGTAGCGCCGCGCCGAGGGTCAGGCGCGGGCGGGTGGTGAATTTCGCACTGTCAAAGCCATTATCATAGGCAAAGGGCAGAATGAGATTGAACGGCCCGTTCCAGAACCCGCCCGCAGCCGCCCGCCCGCCCGCTTGCTCAGCCGCCTGCCTGGCCGCACGGCCCGGCAGCGCCAGCCCGAACAGCTGCAGCTCGCCAGATAGGTAAAGCGGCCTGCGCCGGTTCTGATAGAGGTGGCTGGCATCATAAAAGCGGCCATTGGCTGCGGTGAAATGGCCGGACCAGACGGCACTCTGGGTATAGAGATTGCCCGCGCCGGTCAGCCGCAGCTGCCAGTCCGCCGCCGCCGCGATGCCCAGCCAGAGGATCAGCCCCAGCCAGAGCAGGGTGGCAAAGAGCCAGCCCGCCATCTGCCTGCGCTTTCGTCTGGCCTGCTGCTGGCCTGCTGGCGTTTTGGGGCGGCTCAATTGAGGGGGTCCTCTTCCTCATCTGGGCTCAGGGCCTCCATCAAATCCAGCTTGCCCTGACCATAGACCGGGCTACTGCCGGAAAAATCAGGCTCGCCATCACCGTCCATATCCTTGTTTGCTGATTTGAGCAGGATAGCAGCAGCAGCGGCCCCGCTCAGCTGGGGCCAGTTATGGCGCAGAATGGCGGCGGCCCCGGCAATCCGCGGGGCGGCAGGATGTGCCTTGTTTTTCGCCTTGGTTGAGGCCGGAAAAGCTGGCCGTATCATGGGCCAGCAATACCCATTCCTGCAAATCACCCGGTTGGTTTGAATAGGCGGCCAGCCCGTTGCCGCTGCTGTTCAGCGCGCCTGCCAGAATGGTGCTG
>JADHLK010000106.1 GCA_016780695.1 Alphaproteobacteria bacterium
ATTTCTTCCTTTAACGATTTAGCAAACCGCCGCCTTCAGCCACTCGGCCACCCCTCCGCAAGATGAGGTATTGAAGCTGGGCACAGGGCCCCACGGCGTATGCACCGCCATCTTTACTGCCATTAGCGATTTGTGTCAATTTTGATCTGCCCGCTGATAGGCGGGTTTTTGCTATTGATGCAGGCTGGAGCGGGAAAAGACCTGAATCACGACAATTCCAGCGATAATCAGGCCAATACCAATCAGTGCCGGCCCGTCCAGCACCTCGCCAAAACGATACCAGGCAACCAGTGTGATCAGCACAATGCCCAGCCCCGACCAAAGCGCATAGGTCACCCCCACGGGCAGCCAGCGCATCACCAGCGACATAAAAACAAAACAGACCAGATAGCTGACCAGCATGATAACCGTCGGCACTGGCCGGGTCAGCGTGTCTGAGGCTTTCAGCGAAGTGGTCGCGATCACTTCAAACAAAATCGCCAGCACCAGATAGAAATAAGGCAGAAAAACAGCCATCGCCTGTCGTCCCTTTTTTGTTAAAAAGTCGCGGCGTATAAAAACGGCCCGCCAGACCGGGCCCGCCGCATTGCCTGCCGACCCTTTATAGCCTATTTTGGGGCAGCAGGTCATAAATTTTTAGGGGTTCGGGAAATGGATATGCTCACCTCCATGCGGGTTTTTACCCATATTGCCGGTCAGCGCTCTTTTCGCGGCGCAGCAGAAACGCTGGATATGACCCCGTCTGCCATTTCCAAGCATCTGGCGGCTCTGGAAGAGCATCTTGGCACCCAGCTGATTGAGCGCACCACACGGCGGGTCGCGCTGACTGAGGTTGGCGCGGCCTATCTGGCGCGCTGCCGCCATATTATCAGCGAAATTGATGAGGCAGAGCTGGAAGTTTCAGATGCCACCGGCGAGATTCAGGGGATTTTGAAAGTCAGCGCCCCGCCCGCTTTTGCGCATCGCCATATCGCCCCGCATCTGCCGCTGCTGATGCAGCAATATCCCAGGTTGGCGATTGACCTTATCACCGCAGACCATTCTTTGGGACCGAATGACAATGTGACAGACCTGCATATTTCAATCACTGGCATGGCCGGGAATCCAGAGCTGGAAAATGTTGTTTTGGCCAGCAATACCAAGCGGCTGGTCGCCAGCCCGGCCTATCTGGCCAGCCATGGCACGCCTGCCTCAGTGGATGATCTTTCCAGCCACCGGCTGATCACACTGGAATATGGCCATCCGCACAATGAATGGCATTTCAGCACAGACGGGAGCGGGCCGGATCGGTTCCGCGCCAATGGTCCGCTGCGGATGGATTCAGGTGAGGCGGTGCTGCGGGCGATTTTGAATGGCGGCGGCATTGCCATGCTGCCCACTTATGTAACAGGCAAGCATATCCATGCCGGCCAGCTGATCCCTATATTGGATGATTTGGTGCGCGAGGATGAACCGGTGCACGCTGTCTGGCGCAAGAAAAACCATCGCCGCAACCGGATTGAATTGCTGGTCTCTTTCCTCAAATCAGTCTATGGCACCGTGCCCTATTGGAACCAGCCGGACGGCACCAGCGAGGCCGCCCAGCGCGCCGCCCTCTAGGCGTCCAGCTTGGCTTTCAGCATCTGGTTGACCATGCCGGGATTGGCCTGACCGCCAGAGGCTTTCATCACCTGACCGACAAAAAAGCCGAACAGCTTGTCCTTGCCGCCCCGGTAGTCGTCCACCTTGTCCTGATTATCGGCCAGCACCTGGTCGATCAGCGCTTCAATCGCGCCGCTGTCAGAGACCTGTTTCAGGCCCTTTTCCTCAATAATCTGCTCAGGCTCGCCGCCGCTCTCAAACATCTCGGCAAACACATCCTTGGCAATGCGGCCGGAAATCGTGCCATCCGAGACCAGAGCCACCAGACGGCCCAGCTGTTCCGGCCCGACGGGTGAGGCGGACAGATCCAGCCCAGCCTTGTTCAGCGCCCCGAACAGCTCAGAAGTCATCCAGTTAGCAACCAGCTTGCGATCCTGCCCGCTGCTGGCCTGTTCATAATAAAGGGCGGTCTCCCGCTCTTCGGTCAGCACCGCCGCATCATAAGAAGACAGGCCATATTCCTCAGTCATGCGGGCGCGTATCTGATCCGGCAATTCGGGAAGCTGGCCAGCCAGCTCATCCACCAGCGCCTGTTCCAGCACCAGCGGCAGCAAATCTGGGTCCGGGAAATAGCGGTAATCATGGGCATCTTCCTTGCTGCGCATGGCCCGCGTCATGCCTGTCTGGGTGTCAAACAGGCGGGTTTCCTGAATAATCTCGCCGCCATCTTCGATAATCTCTATCTGGCGTTGCACCTCATACTCAATCGCCTGGGTGATAAAGCGCACCGAATTCAGATTTTTGGTCTCGGTGCGGGTGCCCAGCGGTGCCCCCGGCCGGCGCACAGATACATTCACATCTGCCCGCAGCGAGCCTTCCTCCATATTGCCGTCACATGACCCGATATAGCGCAAGATTGACCGCAGCTTCTTAATATAAGCCGCCGCCTGTTCGGCAGAGCGCAAATCCGGGCGTGACACAATCTCCATCAACGCGACCCCGGACCGGTTCAGATCGATATAGCTCTTGGTAGGATGCTGGTCATGCAGCGATTTGCCGGCATCCTGTTCAAGATGCAGCCTTTCAATGCCGATCTCATGGCTGCTGCCATCTGCCAGATCGATACGGATAGAGCCCTCGCCGACTATTGGCTGCTGAAACTGGCTGATCTGATAGCCTTGCGGCAAATCAGCATAAAAATAATTTTTCCGATCAAACACCGAAACCAGATTGATCTGGGCATTCAGCCCCAGACCGGTGCGCACTGCCTGGCGCACACACGCCTCATTGATCACTGGCAACATCCCCGGCATCGCGGCATCGACCAGCGAGACATGGGCATTCGGGCCGCCACCAAATTTGGCAGAGGCACCCGAAAACAGCTTTGCTTCGGACACCACCTGGGCATGAACTTCCATGCCGATGACCACTTCAAACGGGCCGCTGCGCCCGGCAACCAGATTAGCCTTGTCACTCATTGAACTTCTCCTGCGGCCCGTGGCGGGGCGAGGGTAAATCCGGCAGCAGCCTCCAGCGCACCAGCCACCTGATAGACCCGGTCCTCGGCAAATTTATTGGCCAGCACCTGCAGCCCCAGCGGCAAGCCAGCTTCGGACAGGCCGGCCGGCACGGAAATCCCCGGCAGCCCGGCCAGGCTGGCCGGCACGGTAAAGACATCATTCAGATACATGGTTATCGGGTCTTGTTGCTTGCTGCCCAGAGCAAAGGCCGCGCTGGGCGTGGCTGGAGTCAAGATAGCATCGACACTGGCAAAAGCCGTCTCAAAATCGCGGGCAATCAGCTGGCGCACCTTTTGCGCCTTCAGATAATAGGCATCATAATAACCAGCCGACAGCGCATAAGTTCCGATCAGAATACGCCGCCGCACCTCCTCGCCAAAGCCGGCTGAGCGGGTGGCCGCATACATCTCATCCAAAGATTCGGCCTCCACCCGCAAACCATAGCACACCCCGTCATAGCGGGCCAGATTGGACGAGGCCTCAGCTGGTGCGATAATATAATAGCATGGCAGCGCATAACGGGTATGTGGCAGGGAAACCGGCACCAGCTCTGCCCCGGCTTCTACCAGCCATTTTTGCCCCTGCTCCCACAGAGCCATAATCGCCGGGTCCATGCCATCCATCACATATTCTTCCGGGATGCCTATTTTCAAACCCTTGACCCCGGCCGTAACCGCTGCCTGACAATCCGGCAAAGGCAGGTTGGCAGAAGTGGAATCGCGCGGATCATGCCCGGCCATCGCCTGCAGCATCAGGGCGGAATCAGCCACGGTGCGGCTGAAAGTGCCCGCCTGATCCAGTGATGAGGCAAAAGCCACAATACCCCAGCGCGAACAGCGCCCATAGGTCGGCTTCATCCCAACCACGCCGCAAAAGGCAGCAGGCTGGCGGATAGAGCCGCCAGTATCAGTGCCAGTCGCCAGCAATACTGCCCGGCTGGCCACCGCAGCGGCCGAACCACCAGAGGAGCCGCCAGCAGTCAGAGCCGGGCCCCCATCTTTAGACCAAGGATTAACAGGCGGGCCAAACACGCTGGTTTCATTGGAAGAACCCATTGCAAATTCATCACAATTCAGCTTGCCCATCAGCACCCCGCCAGCCTGCCAGAGCTGATCAGTCACATGGCTTTCATATTCCGGGACAAAGCCTTTCAGAATGGCTGAACAGGCGGTGGTCTGCACAGCTTTGGTGCAGAATAAATCCTTGATACCAAGCGGCAGCCCCTCCAGCAGCCCGGCCTCTGCCTTGGCCAGTCTGGCATCGCTGGCCGCGGCCATCTCCAGAGCCTTGTCTGCTGTTTCAGTAACAAATTGATTCAGCGGGCGGGTGGCGGTAACAGCATCAAGATAGGCTTGTGTCAGCTCAACCGAGGAAAAAGCGCGGCTGTCCAGCCCGGCGCGGGCCTCAACCGCGGTCAGTTTCAAGAGATCAGACATTATTCCACCACCTTCGGGACGACAAAAAAGCTGCTGGCCTGTTCCGGGGCGTTGGCCAGCACGCTTTCCGGCTGCTCCCCGTCTGTTACCTGATCAGCCCGCAGCGGCAGCGGGTGGCCGGTCACACTGGCCAGCGGCGGCACGCCTTCTGTATCCACCTGCTCCAGCTCGGCTATCCAGTTGAGGATGCCATTCAGCTCTCCGGCCAGAGTTTCTGTTTGATCTTCCGGCACGGCGATACGCGCCAGCCGGGCGATTTTTTTTACCGTGTCTTTGTCCACCGACATGAGCTAGACTGCCTTCTTGAATGAATGTGTTTTTCCTGCAACAGAGCAATTAGCACCGGATATGCCCGTCTGCAACCTTTACCAAGCCGTCAGCCTGATTTCTCCGCCACAGCGGATGCTGGGGCTGGATGTTGGCAGCAAGACTGTGGGGCTGGCTCTGGGCGATCCGGGGCATCAGATTGCCAGCCCGCACCGCATTTTAATGCGCCGCAAATTCCGCCCTGATATGCTGGGGCTGATCGAGGAGATGGCAGAGCTGCAGGTAGGTGCGCTGGTCGTCGGCTGGCCGCTCAATATGGATGGCAGCCAGGGGCCACGCTGTGATTCGGTGCGCGATTTTGCCAAGGCTTTTTTGGCGCTGAAAGATATACCGCTGGTCTTTCAGGATGAGCGGCTGTCCACCGTTGCGGTGGAACGGGCCATGCTGGCAGCTGACATGACCCGCAAAAAGCGGGCCAGGCGGCGTGATGCGCTGGCGGCCAGCTGGATTTTGCAATCTGCCTTTGATCAGCTGCGGCATAACA
>JADHLK010000107.1 GCA_016780695.1 Alphaproteobacteria bacterium
GGGGCCGGGCAGCGGGCCGGATTTGCAGCTTCTCTCAGCCCAGCTGTCAGCCGAGAGCCAGGCGCTTCTGCTTTCCTATCAGAGTGGTTCTGGCCAGCTGGATGAGATTTTTGTCGAGAGCCCGCTGGCCGGTTACAGCTTTGCCGCCCCGCAGCCGGTGTCGGCGGCGGCCTCGCCGCAGGTTCTGATCCAGCTGGACGGGGCAGACCCGGCGGCGCTTTTGGGCCAGCGGCTGCGCTTTACCCTGATTGACGGGCCGCAAATGGCTGAATTTCAGGCGGTTGTCAGCAGCGCTGGCCAGCAGGCTGGTTTGCGCGGGGACTGGCAGAATATCGCCTTGATGCTGGGGATCGCCTTTCTGGGTGGGCTGATTTTGAATATTATGCCTTGTGTGCTGCCCGTCCTGTCGCTGAAAACAGCCTCTGTCCTGTCGATGGGCGGCGCGCACCCGGTGCTGGTCAGACAGCGGTTTCTGGCCAGCGCGGCCGGTATCCTGACCAGCTTTGCGCTGCTGGCAGGCGGGCTGGTGCTGCTGCGCTCGCTTGGGGTGCAAATCGGCTGGGGGATACAGTTCCAGCAGCCGGTTTTTCTAGCCTTTATGGCGGTTCTGGTCAGCCTGTTCGCCGCCAGCCTATTTGGGTTGGTGCATTTCTCGATCCCGCAATTTGCCGTGCGCCTGTCAGGGCCGGGGCCCACAGCCAGAGGGAATTCAGCCAGAGGGAATTCAGCCAAAGAAAATTCAGCCAGTGAGAATTCAGCCAGAGATTTTTTAGCAGGCGATTTTTTGGCCGGGATGCTGGCTACCTTGCTGGCCACCCCGTGTTCTGCGCCGTTTGTTGGCACCGCTGCCGGGTTCGCACTGGCTGCCCCAGCCGCGCAGCTGCTGGCGGTGATGATGGCGATGGGGGTCGGGCTGGCCGCGCCCTGGCTGGGTTTTGTGCTGCTTCCGCAGCTGGCGCTTCGTCTGCCGCGTCCTGGTCCCTGGATGGTGCGGGTGAAGCAGCTGTTGGGGCTGGGGTTGGCCGGCACCGCTCTCTGGTTGATCTGGCTGTTGGCCGGGGCCACAGGCTGGCTGGATCGCGAGGCCGTCCGGCAACCCGGCTGGGCTGCTTTTGACCGTGCGGCCATTACCCGCCATTTGGCGGCAGGCCAGCCGGTTTTTGTGGATGTCACCGCCGATTGGTGCATTACCTGTCAGGCCAATAAGAGGCTGGTGCTGGACAGTGCCTCGGTGGTTGCGGCGCTGGCTGAGAAAAAGCTGCAGCTGATGCGCGCTGACTGGACATTGCCAGATGCAGAAATTGCTGCCTTTCTGGCAGATTATGGGCGCTTTGGTATTCCGTTCAATATTCTTTACCGGCCCGGCGGGGCGGCCCCGGTGGTATTTTCCGAGCTTTTGACAAAAGCGGATATTCTGGCGGCACTGGACTCGCTTTGAGACGGGCGCACAGCCAGACGGCCTAGCCTGCTTCAGTCAGACTTTCGGCGGCCTTGCGGGCTGCTTCATCCACCCGTTCATTTTCCGGATGACCGGCATGGCCCTTAACCCATTGCCAGCTGACCTGATGGCGGGCGAGAGCAGCATCAAGGGCCAGCCAGAGATCCTGATTTTTGACCGGCTTTTTGGCTGCAGTTTTCCAGCCATTTGCGCGCCAGCCTGTCATCCATTGGGTAATCCCCTTCATCACATATTGGCTGTCCGTGACCAGCTGCACCCGGGCAGGCCGTTTCAGCGCCTCCAGCCCGCCAATGGCGGCAGCCAGCTCCATCCGGTTATTGGTGGTTTCAGCCTCTGCCCCGCTCAGCAGTTTCTCATGCCCCTGCCAGACCAGCAAGGCTGCCCAGCCGCCTGCCCCGGGATTGCCAAGACAGGCCCCGTCGGTGAACAGATGGACAGTGTCTTTATCCGGCGTGCTCACAGGCCAATCCCATAGGCTTGCGGGCCGCTGGCATGGGCGTGAAAGCGCAATTTAGCCCAGTAATCCATAGGGTTCAGCGGCTTGACCAGCGCTCCTTCTGGCGTGTTCAGCCAATCATAAAGGCGGGTCAGGAAAAACCGCATCGCTGCTCCGGCACATAATACAGGCAAGGCCGCTGTCTCTTCAGCTGACAGCTTGCGCACCGATTCATAACCAGCCAGCAAAGCCCTTGATTTAGTGATGTTGAAACTGCCATCGGGCTCAAAACACCAGCTATTGAGGCAAATCGCCAGATCAAGGCTGAGAATATCCCGGCAGGCAAAATAGAAATCAATCAGCCCGGTCAGCTGGTCCCCGACAAACAGCACATTATTGGGAAATAAATCAGCATGAATAATCCCTTCTGGCAGGCCATCCGGCCAGCTGGCCAGAATCTCGCCCAGCTTTTCAGCTGCCGCCGCACGCAGCCCGGCAGGCAAATCAGCCGGATCCCGGTCCACCGATGCCAGCAGCCCCGGCCAGCTCTCCGGTCCCAGCGCGTTCGGCCGGGTCAGGGAAAAATCGCTGGCTGCCTCATGCAGCTGGGCGAGTGCCCGGCCCAGAGCCTGACATTTGGCTGTTCCGGGATAGGCTGCTGAGGTGCCGTTGAGAAAAGACACAATCGCTGCCGGACGGCCTGCACAGCGGCCCAGCACCCGGCCTTTCTGATCGGCGACTGGCAAGGGACAGGACAGCCCGGCGGCGCCCAGATGCCCCATCAGCCCCAGAAAAAACGGCAGGTCAGCCTCATTTACCCGCTTTTCATAGAGGGTGAGAATATAGTTGGCGCGCTCGGTCCGCAGCAAAAAATTGGAATTTTCCACCCCCTCGGCAATGCCCTGAAAGCTGAGCAGCTGGCCCAGATCATAAAGGCCCAGAAAATCGGCCAGCTCGCCATCTTCTATCACTGTATAAACAGCCATCAAACCGCCTCATCACGCAGGATTGCAGGCAATTTGAAATGCATTGTCTCGGCCGGGCCATTCTGGTGGCTTATGTTCAGATCATAGCGGGCAGACAGGGCGGCGATAACTTCCTCAACCAGAATCTCCGGTGCTGAGGCCCCGGCAGACAGGCCGATTATATCTGCCTTGTCCAGCCGGTCAAAATCCAGCTCACTTGCCTCTGGTATCAGCACTGCCTCAGCTGCCCCGGCGCGCATCGCCACCTCAGCCAGCCGTCTGGAATTGGACGAGTTGGCAGCTCCGATAATGATCATATAGTCGGTTTCCGGGGCCAGCTCTGCGACCGCCTTCTGGCGATTGGTGGTGGCATAGCAGATATCTTCACTCGGCGGGCCGGAAATATCGGGAAAGCGATGCTGCAGGATGGTGATGATTTCTGCCGTATCCTCAACCGACAAGGTGGTCTGGGTGGCAAAGGCCAGCCCGTCCTGTTGCGGCGGCGTGATCTGGCGGGCCGCCTCGGCTGTCTCAACCAGGGTGATACTGCCCGGCGGAACCTGACCCATCGTGCCGGTCACTTCCGGGTGTCCGGCATGGCCAATCAACAGGATGTGGCGGCCCTTGCGGTGGTGGCGGCTGGTCTCGGTATGCACCTTGGTCACCAGCGGACAGGTGGCATCTATGGCAAGCATGGCGCGGGATTTGGCAGTCTGATGAACGCTGCGGGCTACGCCATGGGCAGAAAAAATCACCGGCGCGCCGTCCGGCACCTCATCCAGCTCCTTGACAAACACGGCCCCGGCCGCGGCCAGCGATTCCACCACCCTTTTATTATGCACAATCTCATGCCGGACATAGACCGGAGGGCCGAATTTCAGCAGGGCCTGTTCAACAATCTTGACAGCCCGGTCAACGCCTGCACAAAATCCGCGTGGCGCGGCCAGAATTAATCTCTTTTTTGACTTGTTCATAGGCTTCTAATTGCGCGATAACAGAACAAAGGTCAACCTTGGGGTCACCCTTTTGCGGCTCGACCCGGCCAGTTTGACAGAGCTTTTTGCAGGAGAGCAACCGGCATGCAACGCGTTATGACAGACCTTCTTTGTGGCAGGCAGGCCGCCGCCCGGCTTTTGGCTGTGATTCTGGCTGGCTGCCTGTTGCAGGCCTGTGCCCAGCTGCGCCCTAGCCTTACCGACTGCAATGACCGGATTACCGCTGCTGCGGACGGGGCGCGGGTTAATATTCGGACGGTTGAACAAGACCAGCCGGTAGAAGCCCGCCTCAATGGGGTTGACGCAAGATGCTATGACCGCGGCGGCGCAACTGTCATGCAGGTAAAAATAGGGCTGAAGGTGATCCGCGATCTGGCGGTGAATTCCGAAGTTATTTTTCTGGAAGTGCCGGTTATTTCTGCTGTGCTGGATGGGGCTGACAAGCCGGTCAGCCAGCAATCGGAAAGTTTCCGCATGGCTTTTCCGGCCTCCAGCGGGGTGCTTTATCCGGTAGTAGAAACAGAAATGCGCCTGCCGCTGGACGGGCGGGCGGTTATCTCGCTCAGCCCGCAACGGCTCTGATCAGCGTGCTAATAGGAAACGCCCGGTGGTTAATAGCCGGTGGTTAATACCGGGTGGTAAATACCCGGTAGTAAATACCGGGCAAGCCCGATTAAACAGACAGACAAAAAAGACAGGCCACCGCCTGTCTCTATGTTACCTGTTTCTTGTTAGGTGTCTTGTGGCTGTTATGCCGGGCTCAGGGACGGGCTGAGATTTGTGCCAGCGCGTCATCAACCAGCTTCAGCGAGGCCTGTGCATCCAGCTTTTCAGCAATAATATTGGCAGCCGCCTCACTGGCCAGCACCGCTGCCCGGTTCCGTAACTCAGCCAGCAGGGCCTCCTCAGCAGCCTTTATCTTGGCATTGGCCTGGGCTTCCCGGCGGGCGAGCGAGTCTTTCGCCCGCTCTTCGGCGACCTGCCGGATGCGCTCCGCAGCGGCTTCAGCATTGGCAATGATATTTTTGGCTTCCTTTGAGGCATCGCGCTGCAATTTCTGGTATTTGGTCAGCTCTGCTGCGGCTTCCTCACGCAGGGTTTTGGCTTCCTCCAGCTGTGTGCGAATCGCAGCTGAACGCTGATCCAGCATATCTGCTACAGCGCTGGCGATCTTCTTATAGGCGAGAGCGACAAAAATCACGAAACCAATGGCGACAAAGGCGGATTCATCAAGCATCAGCTGGCCTCCTCTTGCTGGATTGTCCTGGCCGCCTGTTTGACCTGTTTGGCCACCAGCGCTTTGCCAGGTTTGATGCCAGCCAGCTGTTCTACCGCCAGGCTGGCGGCTTCCTCAGCGACTATTTCCAGCCCGGCCATAGCTTCATCTCTGATCTTGGCCAGCTTATCCTCAGCAGATTTAACTTTGCGGGCCAGCTTTTTGGCCAGCTCGGCTTCTGCCTTGGCAGCGGTCTTGCCGGCTTCTGCCAT
>JADHLK010000108.1 GCA_016780695.1 Alphaproteobacteria bacterium
GCACCTGGCAATCGCGATCTTCAATCCAGAGAGGTGGCCCCGGTCTCCATATGCACGATTTTGCCGTCTTTTTTCATCGCCACCAGCATAACGGCTTCTCTTGTGTCGTCAGGATAGGACATAAAGCTGTGCTGAACCAAAATATCATCATTTTCATAAACACAACGCGAGCTTTCCTGAATGAATTTGTCATTCTCCATCATCCCTGAGACCATGGAAGACCACTCTTCTTTGGTGAAGCTATTGCCTGATTTGTGGAATACAACCTTGAAATCCTCATGCAGCAAGGAAAGGTAGGCATCCACATCTCTGTCATCCATAACCTGTTGTAATTTTTTGTAAAGACTCATAACTTTTTCCTTCCGTTAGACCGCCTGTGACTTGATAAACAAGAGTGATGCGACGGCGTTTTGTATTTTTGCAACGCTATCAGAACGTTGATAATTGGCGAAAACGGCACGCCAAGTAACGAAGGTCAATCATTTTCAGGCAAGAGTCACGTTAAATTATTGTGACGGACTCTTTTTGACCTTAAACAGTTAATTTGAAGAGCACGGTTGGTTGTGTCAGAGAGGGCTTGGCCAGAAACCACCAAAGAGGCAAACAAAGTGAGTTTGGCAGCTGTCAGAGTTACATTGGCTAGAAGTTTGGTCATAAGGGCTCAGCCTTTTTCCAGTGGCATCGGTTATATTGTAAACTAAGCATGCGAAACGCCAAAGGACAATTCATAGAAGGCCATTCTGGCAATCCGGGTGGTCGGCCGCGTGATGAGCATAAGCTGGCTGAGCTGGCGCGTTCCTATACATCAGAAGCTGTGGAGACGCTGGTAGAGCTGATGCGCTTTGGTAAAGATGAGAGGGTGAGAGGCACCGCTGCACAGGCCCTGTTAAACAGGGGCTGGGGTAAGCCCAAACAGGAGCTCATCGCCCCTGAGACCGGCCCTGAGGGCTATCTGGCACTCCTTCAGCAAGTCAATAAGCGGATACGGCAAAGAGAGCTAGAAACAAGACCCTGAGACCACGAAATTTACTGGTTATTCGTTCAAATAAAGCGGCGCTCACAATTTAGCTCATTGTGACGAATTTGCGACAAAATATAATCTATATATCTGTTATTATTATTTTTTTTCTCCAATCCATAATCGGCGCCACGGATAAGCGCTGGTCGATGGTATCGGGCCGCTGCGGGCTGTTGTTCGATTTCTGCTTTTCCTGCATCTTCTGTCAAAAGGCCCGGCCGGGCGGGCCTGATAGTCTGGAAACTGACAAGGTGCGGCCCTAATATGAGGGCTGCAATGCCGCCAATATGGCATTTTTCTGCCCCGAATAAAGCAGCGGCGCGCCTAAAGGAACACTGTGTTCACGCCCATCGCGATAAAGACCAGCATCACGAGAACGACAGCGATTTTAATGATTGTATGCATGGGGCCTCCGCCGGGTGGGTTTTTGCCTATCAGACCAAAAGCCGCCCGGTCCTGTCAATCCCAGCCCGGTCAATCCCGGCAAAGTCAATCCCGCCCGGTCAATCCTGCCCGATCCGCCCGATCCGCCCGATCTGCAAAGACCCGGCGTGCAACGCCCGATAGGCCCGCTTTCGGGCAGCCCGCATTGCCTGACAGGAAAAAATCGGGGGAGGGAGACTGGAGGTCAGTGTCTGGCAAAAAGCCGTAACCAACCCCCAGCTCCTCCCTACAGAAACGCAGTCAACAGGATTTGCCCGGCCCGCAAAAGGGCTGAATTTTCCCTGCCCTGATGCAATAAATGCAGCGCGCTATTTGGGTTGTTTTTTCATCAGCTCGGCGCGCAAGCCAGAGACCGCCAACGCATGGGCATCAAACCCTTCATAACGGGCGAAAATTTCTGTCTTTGGGGCCATTTCGGCAAAGCCGGCCGCGTCCAGCTGGCCAATAGAGACAGTTTTCATAAAATCAGCCACCCCCAGCGGAGAATGGCGCCGCGCGGCCCCAGAAGTCGGCAAGACGCAATTCGGGCCCATCATATAATTGGCCAGCGAGCCGGGCGCATATTCGCCCAGCATGATCTCAGCCGCGTTGGTGACATACTCCAGATGCTGCTCTGGCTGCTTGGACAGGATTTGCAAATGTTCAGGCGCATAATCATTTATAAAATCATAGGCTTGCTGAGGCGAGTCAGCCAGCAGGATACCGCCATGCGCACCGCTCAGGACAGCTTTTACAAAACCGGCCCGCTCAGCTGATAATTTTGCCAGCAAGCCGGGCAGGCGATCCAGCACCGTCTCGGCCAGCTCTTCTGACCAGGTGAGCAAAAAGCCGGAACTGTCGGCCCCATGCTCACATTCAATCAGAATATCGAGGGCCGCCAGCTCCGGGTTGGCGCTCTCATCCGCCAGCACAATCACCTCACTGGGCCCGGCGGGCAGGCGCGAATCAATCTGGCCGGCCAGAAGCTGTTTGGCGGCGACAAACCAGGGGCTGCCCGGCCCTTCGATTTTCTGGCATTTCGGTATAGATTGCGTGCCAAAGGCGGCGGCTGCCACCGCCTGGGCCCCGCCTGCGCGGGCCACCTGCTCAACCCCGGCAAGCCGGGCGGCGACCAGCGTTGCCGGATCAAGGCTGCCATCCGGGCCGGGCGGGGTCAGGATGATCGGCTGCGGCACCCCGGCCACCACCGCCGGAATAGCCGTCATCAGCGTAACAGAAGGAAAAGAGCCTTTGCCGCGCGGGGAATAGAGGGCCACCCGGTCAATCGGGCTGGCTCTCTCGCCGACCCGCACGCCCGGCCTTATCTCAGTCATCCAGAGCGGCTCTGGCTTCTGGCGTTGGTGAAAGCGGCGGATATTATCTGCCGCATAGCCCAACACATCGACCATCTCCGGGGCCAGCTTATCAAAGGCTGCATCGATCTCAGCCTTGCTGGCCAGTATCCGGTCAGCAGACATATTTTCAGCCTGGTCAAATTCCGCCCCAAATCGGGCCAGGGCGGCATCTCCTTCGCGGCGCACCGCCTCTATAATCGACGGCACGCGTTCCAGAAACCAGCTGAGATCATCCTCCGTGCGGCGCAGCAAGCCAGCCCGCTTTTCCTCATCCAGTTCGACCAGCCGGAAAAAATTCAGCTGCGTTTCCTCTGCCATCTGCTTGTGCCTCATTGATTGCCAGGCCCCTTCGCGAAAAGGGGGGAAGGTCTGCCCCTCTCTTTTAGCCTTCGCCGCGCCATTCAGCAACCATGGCGGCGGCTTATCAGCCAGCTCAATCCGGGTGTTCCAGATCAAATATATTGCGTCCGCCTGTATCCTGCACCGAAATCACCCAGCAATCGGGATCGCGGGCCTGCTCGCGGGCCAGCCTTTCGGTGACCTCAGCCGGGGCGACCCAGCCAGCCCCGGTCAGCCGCACCCATTCATAGCCCCCCTCAAAACCGGTAACCCGGCCAAGCAGGGCGGCTTCTGCGGCGCTTTTTTCAACCTCCACAAACAGGCTGCCCGCATCCGGGTCACCGCGCCGCAGCACCACAGCCGCGATCCCCAGCTGATCAGCCCGCCGCAAGCTGGCCGCCACCAATAGCTCAGAAGTCAGCCTTGCCGACATCAGCGCGCCTCAAAAATCACTGCAACGGCCATTTTTTTCCCAATCACCATAGCGGGTTGGCTCCGGCCCTTTTGGCCCGCCAGTCTCGATCCTGGCACCGCGCGCCGCTTTATCAATAGCCAGATCAAGAGGGCGCGAATCAGGGCGCGAATCAGGGCGCGCTTCGGGATTTTCAGGTTTCGATTCTGCTTTTTTGGTCATGGCAAGGAATATGGAGCAAACCAGCCGGATGGACAAGGGCTGTAACATCTGGTCTAGTGCCGAGCCATGAGGAACAGGAAACCACCAGACCAAAGCCGCCCCGACCCCCGGCAAACCGCCCTGTCCATCCTGCAGGCGGTTTTTGCTGACGGCCAGCGGCTGGATCAGGCCCTTGCCATCCGCCAGATGGGGCAGCTGGCGGCGCGTGATCGGGCCTTTGTGCGGTTGCTGACCGGGGCGGTGCTGCGCCATCATGGCCAGCTATCCGCTATTTTGAAACAGCAGCTGGACAGGCCACCAAAGGGCAAGGTCTGGCTAGTCCTGATGCTGGGGGCGGCGCAGCTATTTGTGCTGGATACGCCAGCCCATGCGGTGGTTGATACCAGTGTGCGGCTGATGCGCGCGGCAGGCCAGCCGCGGCTGGCCGGGCTGGCCAATGCGGTGCTGCGGCGGCTGGCTGAAAATAAATCTGGCCTCTGGCAGGCGACCTGTGCTGCCGATAATCTGCCAGAAAAGCTGCGTGCCAGCTGGTCTGGCAGATGGGGGGCGGCGCGCACCGAGCAGCTCTGCCAGCTTTTCCAAACACCGCCGCCGCTGGACATCTCCGTGCGCGAGGCGCCAGAAAAATGGGCCGAAAGGCTGGGCGGCACCTGGCTTTACGGAAACAGTCTGCGCTGCCAGTTTGACGGGGAGGTTACAGCCATGCCGGGCTTTGCCGAGGGGGCCTGGTGGGTGCAGGATGCGGCGGCCTCTTTGCCTGTCTGGCTGCTGGATCAGCTGCTTGGTGGGTTGGCTGACAAGCAGCTGCTGGATCTCTGTGCGGCCCCGGGGGGCAAGACGGCCCAGCTGGCAGCTGGCGGGGCAACCGTTCAGGCGGTTGAGATAGACCCCCAGCGCGCCGACAGGCTGGCCGATAATCTGGCGCGGCTAGAGCTGACAGCTGAGATTATTGAAGCCGACATACTGGACTGGCAGCCAGCTGAGCTAAAAGATGCCATTTTGCTGGATGCCCCCTGTTCAGCCAGCGGCACTATCCGGCGGCGGCCAGATTTGCTGGTGCGGCGGGATTTTGCTGATCTGGACAGGATGGCGCGCTTGCAGGGCCAGCTGCTGGCCAGAGCCTGTGACTGGCTGGTGGCGGGCGGTGTGCTGGTCTATGTGACCTGCTCAATGGAAGCTGAGGAAGGCGAAGCGGTGATCGCTGATTTTCTGGCGCGCCCGGACTGCCCGGCCCAGCTGGTCGATCTTGCGGCAGAAATTCCGGCAGAGGCAGCCGGGGACTTTGCAGATTGCCTGCAGCTGGCGGCGGCGGACAAGGCCCACCCATTACCCCGCGGCGGATTGCGGGTGATGCCTGATTGCCTGGCCGGAGGCAATGACGGTTTTTTCATTGCCTGCTTGCGCCACAAGGGGACATAATCAGACAGGATGCGGGCCAGCATTGGACAGGGAACAGCCCGATGCGTTAAAGCTTAACGACCCGGTATTATAGAAAACGCTCGAAATTCAGATGCT
>JADHLK010000109.1 GCA_016780695.1 Alphaproteobacteria bacterium
GATCCTGAACAGCCCGTCCAACCCGACCGGGGCCTGTTATACCGCAGCCGAACTCAGCGCGCTGGCTGAGGTCATTCGCCGCCACCCGAACCTCTATGTCATGGTCGATGATATGTATGAATATCTGGTCTATGACGGCTTTCAATTTGCCACCATAGCTGAGGTTGCCCCGGATTTGCAGGACCGGGTGCTGACCGTCAATGGCGTGTCAAAAAGCTATTGCATGACCGGCTGGCGGATAGGCTTTGCCACCGGCCCGGCCCGGCTGATCAAGGCGATGGCGGCTATCCAGTCGCAATCCACCTCCAGCCCCAATTCCATTGCCCAATATGCGGCGCTGGCCGCGCTGACCGGCCCGATGGATTTTCTGGCCAGCAATCTCATTGCCTTTCAGCGCCGCCGCGATCTGGTGGTGGACGGGCTGAACGCGATTGACGGGCTGTCCTGCATCCGCCCGGAAGGGGCTTTTTATGTCTATCCATCCTGTGCCGGGGCGATTGGCAAAAAAACCCCGTCCGGCCAGACCATCAGCAATGACAGCGATTTTGTCAGCTATCTGCTGGAGGCTGGCGGGGTGGCCTGTGTGCAGGGCGTGGCCTTTGGGTTGGAGCCGCATTTCCGCATTTCCTATGCTACCTCTGATGCCAATCTGACCGAGGCGCTGGCCCGTATAAAACGCGTTACAGATGAGCTGTCCTGACCTGCCCTGTTTTCGCCATAATCAGCGGCAATCCTCATAGGGAATAGCAAAAGGCTGAGGGCACTGCCTTGAATAGGCGGCTGCCAGACCAGAGCGAAAACAACCAGAACAGGGGGTATGCCGCCATGCTGCTGAAAACCAAAAAAAGCTGGGAAATGCCGGAAGCCGCCGCCACGCCGGAAGCTGTCTGGATGAACCGCCGGGACTGGCTGAAATCAGCTGGCTATGCCGGGATGGGTATGGCCGCGGCCGGGCTGGTTGCTGGCGGGTTGCCAAGGGCGGCGCTGGCTGCCCCGATTACCGGCTTTCCGGCCGATCGCAATCTGCGCTATCGTCTGGACCGGGATGTGACGCCGGAAAAAGAGGCCACCACCTATACCAATTTCTATGAATTTGGCAGCTCCAAGAATATCTGGAAGGCCGCCGCCAAAATGCAGACCGACCCGTGGATGGTGATGATTGACGGCATGGTGGACAGGCCGATGACGCTGGATGCCGCCGATCTGGTCAAAAAGCTGGGCTCTATGGAAGAACGGCTCTACCGGTTTCGCTGTGTAGAGGCTTGGGCGATGGCCGTTCCCTGGACTGGCGTGCCGCTGGCGCGTCTGGTCAGCTTTGCCCAGCCCAAGGCCGGGGCCAAATATCTGCGTATGGAAACCTTCCTTGATAAGGAAATTGCCCCCGGCCAGGCGCAGAGCTGGTATCCTTGGCCCTATGTTGAAGGGGTGACACTGGATGAGGCGCGCAATGAGCTGGCCTTTCTGGCGACCGGCATTTATGGCAAGCCCCTGCCAAACCAGAATGGCGCCCCTATTCGGCTGGTGCTGCCTTGGAAATACGGCTTCAAATCGATTAAATCCATTGTCCGCTTCACCTTTACCGATCAGCGCCCGATCAGCTTTTGGGAAGAGCTGAACGCCAAGGAATACGGCTTTTGGGCAAATGTGCATCCCGGCGTGCCGCATCCGCGCTGGCGGCAAAATCAAGAACGGATGCTGGGCACCAGCAATTACATCAGCACCCAGATATATAACGGCTATGAGGCCGAGGTGGGCTATCTGTATCAGAATATGGAAACCAAATCCTACCGCGACCTCTATCATTGAGGGCGGGGGCGCTCTTGCTGGCCCTATAGCCCCAGCCTATCTGCCAGTTCAGCGGCAATGCGGGGCATTTCATCCAGGCGGGTAAAGTCGGCCGCATCGGGCAGCTGCGGGCCCAGCGGGGCGCTGTGTCCTGCTGCCTGCATACGGGCATGAAAATCTGCTATCCGCCCGGTTTCCGGACGCAGCTCACCGACCAGCAGCGGCAGGCCGGTCAACGCCGCCTCACTGGCCATATTGACAGAATCTGAGGTGACCACCACCGCCGCAACCAGCCCCAGCACGCCGGGATAGGGGTTCTCCCCCTGCCCGTCCCAGAACCAATGCGGCACCCCCTCCAGAGAACCAGACAGGCCAACCAGCGCATCTGCCCCGGTGCGGCGCGAGGGGATAATCACCAGCCCGGCCGAGGCGTTTTTAGCCAATTCAGCCAGCTGCCTGCCCAGCCGGGCAAAATCGGCAGCCTCCGGCACATAGCGCCGGTTCGCCCCGCCCAGCAAGACCGCGATCAAGCGGCGCTGGCCCGTATCTGTGCCCGCATTTGTGCCAGCTCCCTTACCAGCCCCGCCGGGTTTTTGCAAACCCGCCCATTGCTCGCCATAGGCGGTCTGTGCAGCCTCTGCCGCCGCCTCTATTGCGGCTGCATCCAGCCGGTTGAGCGCACCAGTGCTGATTATAATATTTCTAGCCTCTTCGGCCTGCCGGGCGGCCGGGTCATGGGCTGGCACAACCAGCAGGTCAAACCAGTCTGGCGGCAAGCGTGGATCGCCAATCTGAATCAGGCGCGATTTGCCGGATGACAAGCGGCGCACCCCCAGCCCGGCCCCGGCCATGCGTCGGCCGCAACAGATAATCAGATCCGGAAACGCCCCGCCCGGCAACGGGCTGTCACCCTGCCAAAGTGGCCAGAAGGGAAAGCGGGCCATACGCGGAAACAGGCGCGCCAGCAGATTCGGATAAAGGGTAATGATTTTCGGCTTGAGGCCCGCCGCCGCCGACAGCGCCCGCGACTGGGTTTCCATCCCAACTGTGCCATCTGACACAATCCAGCAGCTGGGCGGTTTGGCAGATTTGTTGATTTTTCCGGCCAAAATTGAAATGCCCTTTCAAATCTTTGTAATATTCTTGCGCGAGAGACCGTATGCGCCTATTCTCTTGTCACAGTCAAGACAAGGGTTTCACTTATGTCAAAAAAACACAAAATAGATAAGGTGGACAGGCGCATTCTGCATGATTTGCAAAATGACGGGCGGATGACCAATGTAGAGCTGGCCAAGAATGCCGGCATTTCAGCACCGCCTTGCCTGCGGCGGGTGCGGGCCTTGGAAGATGACCAGATAATCCGCGGCTATCATGCTGATATTGACCCGGAATCGCTGGGCTGGTCGGTTACCATCTTTGCCTTTGTCGGGCTGACCAGCCAGGCGGAGACCGATCTGCAGGAATTTGAGCAGATGGTCGCTGGCTGGGAGCGGGTGCGCGAATGTCATATGCTGATGGGGGAAACCGATTTCCTGCTGAAAATCGTTGCCCGTGACTGGGATGATTTCCAACGTTTCCTGACCAGCAACCTGACCCCGGCCCCGAATGTCAGCCATGTAAAGACAGCCCTTGCTATCCGTTCACGCAAACAGCTGCCCGGCGTGCCGATTGGCCTTGATGGGGAGCTGGCCGACTAGTCCGGCAACACTTCAATAGACAGAATTTCATAGGGGCGCGGCCCCCGTGGCGACTGCACCTCTGCCTGATCGCCGACCTTTTTGCCGATCAGCGCACGCGCAATCGGTGAGCCGGTTGAGATACGGGCCTTGGCAATATCCGCCTCATAGGGGCCAACAATGGAATAGCTGGCTTCCTCGTCAGTTTCCTCATCCACAATGACCACTTTCACCCCGAAGGTGACCGTCTCACCGGTGAGGCGGGCAGATTCAATCACCTCAGCCCGGCTGGTCACATCCTCCAGCTCGGTGATCCGCCCCTCAATAAAGGATTGCCGTTCTCTGGCCGCGTGATATTCGGCATTTTCAGACAGATCGCCATGCTCTCTTGCATCGGCGATAGCCTGAATGACGGCCTGTCTTTCTGAGCCTTTCAGCTGAGATAATTCTTCTTTGAGCTTTTCCAGCCCGGCTCTGGTAAATGGGATTTTTTCCATCGTCTCTGAATCTTCTTATCTTTGCCTGAGCTTTATTCCGAACCGCCAGCCGGTCGGGGACAACGGGTCGGGGCCAACAGGTCGGGCGCAGGATCGGGCATTACAAGGGGTCAGCCTAGATCAATTAATCTGATTTGGGTAGATAATCTTGCAATGAAACAACTTCCAGCTGGCTGTCCTGCAGCGCCTTGATAGCCGCCACCGCCGCGCGGCTGCCCGCAACTGTCGTATAATAGGGGATGTTGTTGGTCAGGGCCGTCTGCCGCAAGGAAAAGCTATCCTTGATAGAGCCTGCCCCATGCGCAGTATTAAAGACCAGATCAATCTCCCCTGACAGCATCGCATCTACCACATGCGGGCGGCCTTCCATCACCTTGTTGAGCCGCCGCGCCGACACCCCAGCCGCTTCCAGCGCCGCAGCTGTGCCGCCGGTTGCCAGCAACTCAAAGCCCAGCTTGGCAATATCCCGGCAAATCGCAACAAATTCAGCCTTATCAGCATCCTTAACCGAAAGGAACAGCCGCCCGGACAAAGGCAGGCGCGTGCCGGCCCCCAGCTGGCTCTTTGCAAAGGCGCGTCCGAAATCTGTATCAATCCCCATCACCTCGCCAGTGGATTTCATCTCCGGCCCCAGAAATATATCTACCCCCGGAAAGCGGGAAAACGGGAACACAGCTTCCTTGACCGCCACATGGGCCAGCTGGCTCGGCTGCAGGTCAAAGCCGGACAGTTTTTCCCCGGCCATTACCCGCGCAGCTATCTTGGCCACCGGCACACCGGTTGCCTTGGCCACAAAGGGAACTGTGCGGCTACCCCGCGGATTGACCTCCAGCAAATAGATGGTCTCATCCTTAATGGCGAATTGCACATTCATCAGCCCGACCACATTCAGCGCGCGCGCCAGCTGGCCAGTCTGGGTGCGGATACCTTCCAGCACCGCCTCGGACAGGGTTTGCGGCGGCAGGGAACAGGCGGAATCACCCGAGTGAATGCCGGCCTCCTCAATATGTTCCATGATACCTGCGATAAAGACCTCATCGCCGTCACACAAGGCATCAACATCCACCTCAACCGCATTTTCAATAAACCGGTCGATCAGCACTGGATTAGACCCGGAAACCACCACCGCATCGCGCATATAGCGTTCCAGATCACTGATCTGATGCACCACTTCCATGGCCCGCCCACCCAGCACATAAGACGGGCGAATAACCACCGGCAGACCGATCTCATCGACAATGGTGCGGGCCTGTTCAGCTGAGGTGGCAATGCCATTGGCAGGCTGTTTCAGCTCCAGCTCTTGCAGTAATTTCTGGAAACGC
>JADHLK010000110.1 GCA_016780695.1 Alphaproteobacteria bacterium
TGAGCCGCGCCGCAGATGGCCAGATTACTGCCCCGGCACGCCATATAATAGCCCGCGCCCTGAAATTGGACCCGGATGAGCCGCGGGCGCTGTTCCTGACTGGCATGGCCGCCTGGCAGGATGAGGATTTTGCCAAAGCTGCCGAGATTTGGCAGCAGGTTCTGCAAGCGGCCCCGCCCGGCGCTCCTTGGCGTGGCCGGGTGCGCGAAAACCTGCAGATGGCTGCTGACCGGGCCGGTATCGCACTGGATTTGCCAGATGCTGCAGAACAGGCTGGGATGATTGAGCAGATGGTCGCCGGGCTGGCCGAAAGGCTGCGGGATACGCCGGAAGATACCGAAGGCTGGCTGCGTCTGGCCCGCTCTCTGGAGGTGCTGGAGCGGCCGGAACAGGCTTTTGAGGCGCTGGCTGGAGCCGCCAAATCCGCCCCTGAGGAGACTGGCCTTGCCATTATGGCACTGGAAAAGCTGCTGATAATTACCCCTGACCCGGATCAGCTGGTCCTTGCCGGGCAGCTGGCAGACCAGCTGCTCACACAAGCCCCGGACCGGCCGGAAGGGCTGTTTTTCAAAGGCCATATCCTGCGTCTGTCCGGCGAGACTCAGGCGGCCCGCCAGATTTGGCAAAAGCTGCTGGCCAGAATGCCGGCAGACGGGCAGGCGGCCCGGCTGCTGCAAGCCGAGCTGGCTAAATTGCCAGAGTGATCGCGCCCCCCCCTTCGCGGCATATCCCGGACTGGCTGACCTGATTGCAGGCCCGATTAACGGCCCGAATAAAGGCCAGAGTCACGGCCCGAATAACAGCCAGAATATCAGCGAAACCAACCGCTGGTTCAGCTGCCCGTTCCCCCGCTAACAGGCCGGTATTTTCAGGCTGCCTGCCGGATCCCAGAGCAATTTAGCCTTGACTAACTTCATAAGCACGCTATTCTAAACAGCGTATCTGTTAAACAAAAAAGTCGTAACCACAAAAAAGGCAGCGGACCGATCCGAAAAACAGCGCCCCTTATAGAATTTTTAATCAAATGAATTTTTCCTGAAATGAATTTCTACTGGACTGGATTATTGAGTGATGAATAACAGATCTGCCATGCACCAGACGGTTGCCCGCCGCTTTCCGGCCGGGTCAACAGCCGGGCTGGTTCTGCTGGCGATTTTGTTTATTTGGTGGCCGCAAGAAGGGCTGGCAGAAGTTATCGCTCTGGCGATTTCAGATGCCTATATTCAGGTCTCTACCTTTGTCGGCGCGACCCTGTTCCTGTTTTATGGCATAGAGCGGGCCTTTCATCTGGATTTAACCGAAAAGCTGGCGGCGGCCGGTCGCTGGCAAGTGCCGCTGGCCGCCTTGCTGGGGGCTCTGCCCGGCTGTGGCGGGGCTATTATTGTGGTGACCCGCTTTGTGTCTGGCCGGCTCAGTTTTGGCTCGGTTCTGGCGACTTTGACGGCGACTATGGGGGATGCGGCCTTTTTGCTGCTGGCCAAGGAGCCGTTGACCGGGCTTTTTGTGTTTGTGCTAGGCTTCGTTGTGGGCACGCTGACCGGGGTTTTTGTGGATTGGCTGCATGGGCCAGATTTCATGCGGCCCAAAAAGACCCAGCTTCCTGACCCGCTGCCGCAGGATCCCCGCCATCTCACCTGGTCGCATCCGCTATTGGAGAAATGCTGGCTGCTGCTCTTTCTGCCCGGGCTGATGATCGGGGTTCTGACCGCTTTTCAGATAGATGTTAACCAGCTGATGGCGTTTGGGGAATGGAGCCGCCCGGCCAGTTTTCTGGGCTTTGTAGCTGGCTCATTATGCCTTGTCATGTTCCTGCTGCCGCGTCTGGCAACGCTGCCGCAGCGGCCGGATCAGGGCGGCATATTGGCCCAGACCATCACCGATACCAATTTTGTCACCACTTGGGTGGTGGCTGCCTTTTTGATGTTTGAGGTCACTATCTTTCTGTTTGACCTTGATTTGCAAAGCCTGTTCAGCGGCTTTGTGCTGATCACGCCGCTGCTGGCTGTGCTTGTCGGTTTTCTGCCCGGATGCGGCCCGCAGGTGGTGATAACCTCGCTTTATCTGGCCGGGCTTATCCCGCTATCAGCCCAGCTGGGCAATGCTATCAGCAATGATGGGGATGCGCTGTTTCCGGCCCTGGCCCTGGCACCGAAAGCAGCGATTCTGGCGACTCTCTATTCGGCGGTGCCTGCCCTTCTCATCGCCTATCTGTGGTATTTTCTGGTTGAGGGTGGCGGCTTTTTCACTGGCTGAGCGCGGCAGTCATTCCCGTGTCGGCCCCAGCTCTATCACACCCTCTTCTGCCAGCTTTGCAATCTCTTTTTCCGGCAATCCCAGCCGCGCCAATAAGCTGGCCGTATCCGCCCCCAGCAGCGGCGGCGGCAATTTGGTTTGCGGCGGCGTTTTGGACAGGCGCAGCGGGCTGGCGACAGTGGGAATAGACAGGCCGCCTGCCCCGTCTATGTCCCCGGAAAGGGCGCGGGCCTGGGCCTGGGCAGAGGCGAAAACCTGATCCAGACGATTGACTGGCCCGGCAGGAATCTTATGCTCCTCACAGGCTGCCAGCCAATCTGCACTGCTGCGGGTGAGCAGTATTCCGGCCAGTATCGGGCACAGCTTATCGCGATTTTTCACCCGCGCCTCATTCGTTTGATAGGCCGGGTCCGTTGCCAATTCCCCACAGCCTGCCAGCTCACAAAAGCGGGTAAATTGGCTGTCATTGCCAATGGTCAGGATAATATGCCCATCAAGGGTCGCAAAAGCCTGATAGGGAACGATATTGGGGTGCGCGTTGCCCATCAGGCCCGGCGGCGTGCCGCTGGCCAGATAATTAAGCGCCTGATTGGCCATACTGGCAACCGCCACATCAAACAGGGCCATATCAATATGCTGGCCGATACCAGTCTGCTCGCGGTGCCGCAATGCCGCCAGAATAGCGATAGTCGCGTTCAAGCCGGTCAGAATATCGACCAGTGCCACCCCGACCTTGACTGGCATACCATCAGCCTCGCCAGTGACGCTCATCAACCCGGCCATGCCTTGAATCATAAAATCATAGCCCGCCCGCCCGGCATCCGGCCCGCTCTGGCCAAAGCCGGTCAGCGAGCAATAGACCAGCTGCGGGTTGACTGTGCTGAGGCTCTCATAATCAAGCCCGAATTTGGCCAGCCCGCCCAGCTTGAAATTCTCAATCAGAATATCTGCCTCAGCTGCCAGCTGGCGCACCAGATCACTGCCTGCCGCGCTGGTAAAGTCAATCGCCAGCGATTTTTTATTGCGATTGGCTGAGGCAAAATAAGCTGAAATGCCAGCCTTGCCGTCTTTCGGCTCTAATATCCAGGGCGGGCCCCAGCTGCGCGTATCATCGCCGCTGCCCGGCCGTTCTATCTTCCAGATTTCAGCCCCCAAATCCCCCAGCGACTGGGTGGCCCACGGCCCGGCCAGCACGCGGCTCAAATCCAGCACCTTGATACCTGCAAGAGACTCTGTCATCGCGCTTTTCCTTTTATTCCTTTATTGCCCAGATTGCTGAGTGTTTTCAAAGGTGCAATAGCCTCTGTTGCAATGGCAAGTTCCAGCACGCCGCCGGTTTCTGAGGCCTGCAAGCGCTGGAAGGCGGCGGGGAAATCATCGGTGCTTGCCACCTGCTCACCAAACAGGCCGCAAGCTCTGGCGACCGCAGCAAAATCAGGATTGATCAGGTCAGTTGCCGATTTGCGGGCCGGGAAATGGGTTTCTTGATGCATCCGAATTGTGCCATAGCTGGCATTATTCAAAATCAGGATCAGCACCCGCGCCCCGCTCTGGCGTATGCTGGCCAGCTCCGCCAGCGACATCAGCATATCCCCATCACCGGCAAAGCAAATCACCTGACGGCCCGGATATTGCAGGCTGGCAGCCAGTGCCGCCGGTATTCCATAGCCCATCGCCCCGGATTGCGGGCCGAGCAGGCGTTGCCCTTTGGAATAGCGAAAATATTTGCTCGGCCAAAGAGCAAAATTGCCAGCCCCGTTGGTCAGGATGGCATCCTTGTCCAGATTGTCCTGCAGCCAGCCCATCACAAAGCCCATATCCACCGGGCTGTCCTGTGGTGGCGGAACAGAAGCAGCTGCATGGTCCGTGCGCGCCGCCGCCAGCCAGTCCAGCCTTTCGGCGTGCGGTTTTGCCAGCCCGGCCGCTGGCTGGGCCAGCTGATTGGCCAGCTGATTAGCCAGCAGGTTCGGATCTGCATTAAAGGCGATATCTGCCTGATAGATTTTGTTCAGCTCCTCCGGCCCGGCATGGCTGTGGATCAAAAAACTGTCCATTTTCGGCACCGCTTTCAGCTGCCAGTCTGCCGTTGTGACCTCCCCAAAGCGGATATTCATTGCCCAGATCACATCAGCCTGGCGGATCAGATCAGCTGTATGGGGCAACAGGCCCACAGATGTATCTCCAACATAGACCGGGCTGAAATTATCCAGCACATCCTGGCGGCGATGCCCGCCCAGCACCGGAATTTGATGCGTTTCGACAAATTTTTGCAGATGATCCTGCCCGGCTGTATCCCAGCCGCTGCCGCCTGCAATGATCAGCGGGCGATCCGCCGCCAGCAGCTTATCCAACGCCGCCGCCAGCAGGGCCGGGTCTGCTGCAGCCCGCGCCAGGCTGGGCAGGCTGACCGGTTCGGCTTGTGTCTCCTGAGCCAGCATATCCTCCGGCAGGGCGATGACCACCGGCCCGGGCCGCCCGCTGAGCGCGGTGGCAAAAGCCCGGCTGAGGGTTTCAGGTATCCGCTCCACCTTGTCTATCTGGGTTACCCATTTGGCCAGCGGGCTAAAGAAACGGCGATAATCCAGTTCCTGAAATGCCTCGCGATCGATACGGCTGGTCGCTATCTGGCCAACAAACAGGATCATCGGGCTGCTGTTCTGCATCGCATCATGCACACCGATAGAGGCGTTGGTTGCCCCGGGCCCGCGGGTAACAAAACAAATGCCAGGCTGGCCGGTCAGCTTACCAGCAGCAGAAGCGGCAAAGCCGGCCGCGCTCTCATGTCGGCAATTCACAAATTCGATGGCAGAATCCACCAGCCCATCCAGAACCTCAAGATAGGATTCCCCCGGCACACCAAAACAGCGCTCAATCCCCATTTTTTCCAGACAGGCCAACAGCAGCTGGCCACCCCGGCGTGCGTTTGTCATGCGCTTTCCCAAAATGCCTCTTTCTGTCCACTGGCCGTAGATTTGCAGACAAAACAATGCCCTGAATCCAGTCTGTTTTGCAATGTGT
>JADHLK010000111.1 GCA_016780695.1 Alphaproteobacteria bacterium
TAAATCGGCACAGCGACCGCGTTGGTTGCGCTGTCTGCCCGGTAGCTACCTGCGTGCAGGACTTGTGTTTCTGGATGTTTTGACTGTGTCGGCATGATGGGTCCCCCTGCTAATAGTTATGGGTTGCGAATAGTTATGGGTTGCGAATAGTTGTGGGCCGTCTGATCTGATGGCTATATTCAGTTAAGCAGAATAAGAAAATCCGCCTGCCTGCCAAGCTGAAACAGCCTGAACGGGCAGCTTTTTTCAGGCAAGGCAGACAGCCAGCAGAATTTTTGCAGAATTATGCCTTTAGCTTGCAAAATTTGTTCACAGATTTTTGGCTTGGCCCGGCGGGCTTTTTTAGGCAAAGTCGCCGCAAGGGGCCAGAATAATGGGCCAGAAAAATAAAGAGGGTGTGATGCTGAGAGTTGGTCTGTTGGGCGCGGGGCGAATTGGCAAGGTGCACGCAAAAGCGATTGCTGGCGATCCGGACAGCCAGCTGGTCGCTATATCCGATGCGCTGCCGGAAAATGCCGAACAGCTGGCCGCAGAATGCGGCATCGAGGCTAGAAGTTCACAGGCTATTCTGGAGGATGCCTCAGTTGATGCGGTGCTGATTGCCACCTCTACCAATACCCATTGTGATTTGATTGAGGCGGCCTGCGCTGCGGGCAAGGCGGTATTGTGTGAAAAGCCGGTTGATCTGGATCTGGCCCGCGCCCGCATCTGTCTTGAGCGGGTGACCAAAACCGGCCAGCCAGTGATGATTGGCTTTAACCGGCGCTTTGATGCAAATTTCCAGGCGCTGAAAAAGGCGCTGGAGGCGGGCGATATTGGCAAGGCGGAGATGCTGTCTGTCACCTCTTTTGATCCGGCCCCGCCGCCGATCAGCTATATCAAGGTCTCTGGCGGGATTTTCCGCGATATGATGATCCATGATTTTGACATGGCTCATTTTATCATGGGCGATCTGCCGGTTCAGGTGATTGCTGCTGGCTCCTCTCTTGTTGACCCGCAAATAGGGGAGGCCGGTGATCTGGATACGGCGATTGTCACCCTGATCTATGCAGATGGGCGGCTGGCGGTGATCCGTAATTCGCGGCGTGCCGCCTATGGCTATGACCAGCGCCTTGAGCTGCTTGGCTCGGACGGGTTGCTGCAGGCTGAGAATATCCTTGAGAATAGTCTGGTTACCGCCACCCGCGCCGGGGTGGTCTCGGCCAAGCCGACTTGGTTTTTTCTGGAACGCTATATGGCTGCCTATCAGACCGAATGGGCCGCCTTTGTCGCCGCGCTGAAAAGCGGTGCGCCGATGCCGGTTACGCTGGCAGATGGGGTGGCGGCCCTGACATTAGCCGAAGCGGCGGCCCGTTCGGTTGCCAGCGGCCAGCCGGTTTCCCTGATAGAGATTTAAGGGGATTGAAAGATAACCCGGTAACGAACCAAGCCCGGTAGTTAAGGCAGCGGGCAAGAGGGTGAGGCAGACAGCCCGCTTAGCTGGTGCTGCGGCTGATCGCCAGCTGCGCTGCGCCCATACCGCCATCTGCGATAACATCCACCCCGTTCATCCAGCCCGCCCCCTCAGAGAGCAGGAAGCAGACCAGCGCGGCGATTTCCTCTGGCTTGCCGGGGCGGCCCACCCGTTCCAGATTGGTGCGGGTCTGCTCGCCGAACGCATCCAGAAATGCGCCCAGAATCCCGGTTTCAACAGCCGAGGGGCTGACGCTGACAAAGCGGGTCTTGCCCAGATAGGCGGCGGCCTGCAGCTGCGACCAATAGATAATCGCCTGTTTGGATATCTGATAGGCGCGCGGCGGGGCCAGCCCCTCGCCAGCTATCCAATCGCTGAGGGCATCTGGCGGACAGGCCAGCACCGCCTCCAGCTGCGCCAGATTATCCTGCCAGCCAAAGCCCGCTTTTGAGGCCAAAGTGATAACTGCCTTTGGCGGGTTGGCCGGGCGGGCCAAAAACTCGCGGGTAAAGGCGATGGTGCCATGGGTATTGATGGCCAGACACTGGGCAGCATTATCGCCGCGCGGCGGGATACCGGCAATGTTGCACAGCCCGTCAAAAGCTCCGTCAGCTGCGGCAACCGCGCTGGTGATAGAGGCGGGATCGGATAAATCCAGCTTTATCCATTGGCCAGCGCTGCTATCCGGTTCAGCGATATCAAATATGGTAATTTCATGGCCGTTTTCAGAGAGTTGCCGCACCGTTTCAGCTCCGATGCCTGTCGCTCCGCCTGTTACCGCTATCCGCATGGCTTTATCCTCTCTTGCTTGATATGGCTGGTTGGCAGAACCTAGCGGAAAAACAGGGCGGTGAAAAGCCGCGCTTTTTGCTGGCGGCGGGTGCGGCGGAGGCGATGCAGTTTTTGGCTTTCAGGCTCTTGTCATGCAAGGGCAGGTCAGGCATTGTTCGTCAAGTTGCGTGTGCGTTAATAGGGCAAAAGGGTCGGGGGATGGCCAAGAATATTCTTTTCATCATGTTTGATCAGCTGCGCTTTGATTATCTCAGCTGTGCCGGGCATCCGCATCTGGAAACGCCGAATATGGATTGGTTGGCCAGCCAGGGGGTGCGGTTCAGCCGGGCTTATGTGCAATCTCCGGTATGCGGAGCCAGCCGGATGTGCTTTTACACTGGCCGTTATATGGACAGTCATGGGGCCAGTTGGAACGGGATTCCGCTAAAAGTGGGAGAGCTCACGCTGGGCGATCATCTGCGCGCTGCCGGGATGGATGCGCTGCTGCTGGGTAAAACGCATATGCGTGTTGATCACAAGGGGATGGCGCGCCTTGGTCTGGCCCCTGATGGGATTATCGGGGCGCGGCTGGCAGAATGTGGCTTTGACCTTGTTAAGCGAGATGACGGGCTCTGGGCGATGGGGCCAGATGGCAATTATGATCCGGGCAGCTCTGCCTATATGGATTATCTCTGGCAACAGGGCTATGACGGGGAAAATCCCTGGCATGATTATGCCAATTCCGGCATTGATGAGGCAGGGAATATCGCCTCTGGCTGGGCCTATAAAAATGCCCGCCTGCCAGCCAATATCCGCGAGGAGGATTCCGAAACCCCCTGGTTGACCACCGAGGTAATAAATTTTCTGGAGGAACGGCGCGGCCAGCCGGATGCCCAGCCCTTCTTGTGCCATCTCTCTTATATCAAGCCGCACTGGCCTTATATTGTGCCTGCCCCTTATCATGATATGTATGGGCCGAACAGCTATCTGCCAGTGGTGCGTGATGCGGCTGAGCTGGAAGACCCGCATCCGATTTATGCTGCTTTTGCCAATAATGTGATCGGCCAGGCGTTCCGGCAGGATAAGGTGCGCGATGAGGTGCTGGGTGCCTATATGGGGCTGATCAAGCAATGTGATGACCAGATGGGCCGCCTGTTCACCTATCTGCGAGAGTCCGGCCAAATGGAGGAGACCATCATCGTTATCACCTCTGACCATGGGGATTATATGGGGGATCACTGGCTGGGGGAAAAAGATTTGTTCCATGAGCCGTCGGTCAAGGTGCCGCTGATTATCTATGACCCCTCGGCGGCGGCCGATGCCAGCCGTGGCACGGTCTGTGACGCGCTGGTGGAATCGATTGATCTGGCTGCGACCTTTGTTGAGATGGCAGGCGGCGAGCTGGCAGATGAACATCTCGAAGGCCGCTCGCTGATGCCCTTCTTGCGCGGTGAGACACCAGAGGATTGGCGCGATTTTGTGATCAGCGAATATGATTATTCGATGACTGTGCTGTCAGACCGGCTGGGCGTATCTGCCAAACAGGCACGCCTGTTCATGGTTGCAGATAAACGCTGGAAATTCATGCACGCAGAGGGTGGCTTCCGGCCGATGCTGTTTGATATGGAAAATGACCCGGATGAGCTGCGGGATTTGGGGGCTGATCCCTCTTATGCAGAAGTGGTCGCTGAATGTTATGACAAGCTGCATAGCTGGGCCCGCCGCACCAGCCAGCGCACAACCCTGTCAACAGCAGAAATTATTGCCAAGCGCGGGGCGTCTCGCCGCCGTGGTATAACGCTGGGGGTGGTTGATGACACAGATATCAAAGATGATCTGCTGGTCAAATATCAGGGCCCGGCGCGGCAGAACCATCTGAAATAACATTTTATTATTTTTATAATATTTTTCAACAATCGTTGAAAAAGACAGCTATATCGAAGGATGGCAAAGGGTGCGACAAAAGCTGGCAGGAACCTTCTTGTTGGTTGTCAAGCCAGCCGGGCTGTTACATTATGAGGGTGAAGGGTTATTATCCGGGCCGGGCTTGCGATCAGCGGGCCGGTCAGCGGCAAGGCAAGATGGGAGGAAAAAATGTCATCAGACCAGTCAGGCACGCCAGAGGTGATCCGTCCAGAAGTGACCCGCCCAGAGGTAACCGGGTTCTTTGATCCGGCGACCAACACCATCAGCTATGTGGTTGCTGACCCGGAGAGCGCGGCCTGTGCGATTATCGATTCGGTGCTGGATTTTGACTATGCCTCTGGCGCGGTCAGCTATCAGCAGGCCGATCAAATCATTGATTATGTGACCACCAATAAGCTGACTACAGAATGGCTAATTGAAAACCATGTGCACGCGGATCACCTCTCAGCTGCCCCCTATCTTCAGGAAAAGCTGGGCGGCAAGATTGGCATTTCGCGGGATATTGCCAGCGTTCAGGATATTTTTGGCAAAGTGTTTAATGCCGGCACCGAATTTCAGCGCGATGGCAGCCAATTTGACCAGCTGTTTGAGGACGCAGATCGCTATCAGATAGGTAATTTGACTGGTCAGGCTATCCATGTGCCGGGGCATACGCCTGCTTGTATGGCGCATCTTATCGGGGATGCGGTGTTTGTCGGTGATACGCTGTTTATGCCGGATGGCGGCACCGCGCGGGCAGATTTCCCCGGCGGCGATGCCCGTCTCCTCTACCGGTCTATCCAGCGTATTCTGGCCTTGCCGGATGCGACCCGCTTGTTTGTTTGCCATGATTACGGGCCGGGCGGGCGCGATTTTGCCTGGGAAACAACTGTTGGCGCGCAAAAGGCAGACAATATTCATATTGGCGGTGGCACTTCTGAGGATGAATTTGTTGCGATGCGTACCAAGCGGGATTCTGAGCTGGGGATGCCCAAGCTGATTATGCCCTCTATTCAGGTGAATATGCGGGCAGGCCATATGCCGCCTGCCGAAGAAAATGGGGATATTTATTTCAAAGTGCCGGTATCCGGGTTGCGTGGAGAGTGAGGATGGTTATTAACTGGAC
>JADHLK010000112.1 GCA_016780695.1 Alphaproteobacteria bacterium
CAATGATCTATCAGGATAATCTGGGTATCGGGATGCTGCGGGGCCAGCTTTGCCAGCTGCCGGTTAAAGGCAAAACCGGACAGGACCAGAACCTCCGGCGCACCGGCAAGGGCCAGATGCAGCAAAGGGCCGCGATCTGCCGGATGTACGGCTTGCAGAATCAGGCTGTCTGCCCGGTAGCGGATCGCCGCCTCTTCCACACCGCGCCGGGCAAGCTACAGAAACGGGTTATCGGCTATCCGATCCGGTGCCACATAGATAAAGAGCGGGTTCTCGGCGCGCGCACTTAAGCTGGCCTTTCCAAGGCTGGCACTCACAAAGCTGGCACTCACGAGGCTGGCCGCAGCGGCCAGCACAAACAGGCCAACCTGTCCGGTGCGCAGAATTGCCGCTTTTTTTGGTATCACGACAGGCTGTCTCATCAGCTTGTCTCCCTTTCAAAAAGGGTTGTGACACGCATCCTTTTTGTCTGTTCGTCCAGCTTGCGTCAGGTAACTTTTTGGGCCAAGCAGAATTTGCAAAAACCTGCCGCCCAGCCAGAAAGGCGGAACAGCCCCGCCCCGCTCTGCTCTGCTCTGCCCTGCTCTGCTCTGCCCTGGCCTAGAGGGTTTCCCAGACCCCGCCCCGATTATGCGATCTGACAGCCGCCTCAATAAAGCGCACCCCGTCAGCCCCGTCAGCAACAAGCGGCAGGGCCAGCCAGCCATCCGGGATCTGGCGGCCATCCCGGCGCGCCGCTATCGCCAGGGCAAATTCGGTGTATAAATTAGCCCAGGCCTCTATCAGCCCTTCGGGAAATCCGCGCCCGGTGCGCACCAGCCGCTCAACCGGCGGGGCGATACCATGGCCCTGGCCGCGGCTCAATATCCGGTCCGGCTCTCCGAAGCGGGCCCATTTCAGATATTCTGAATGTTCCAGATCCCATTCCACGCCGCCTTCACTGCCGAAAATACGCAAGCGCAGCCCTCCGCGATTGCCCGGGGCCAGCCTGGTTGCCATCAGCGTGCCCGGCACATCCTGTTCATAGGCGGTGGTCATGAAAACAGTATCTTCCAGCTGCTTGGGCGCACCGCATATATGCATATCCGCCCTGAGGCCAGTCATCTTCAGCCCTGATACAAAGCTGGCCAGATGGGCGGCATGGGTCGCGATATCGCCTGTGCAGCTGGTCGGGCCGGAAATTTTCGGATCCAGCCGCCATTTGATATGGGCGGCCTCTCCGGCATCTTCCGGAGTCATCCAATCTTGCATGAATTCCACATGAATCTGATTGATTCGGCCAATACCCCCGCTCTGGACAATCTCTCTGGCCTGACGGATCATCGCAAAACAGGACATTACATAACAGACACCAAAAACCTGGCCATTGTCAGAGGCTGTTTTTTCCAGCTGCTCTGCCTCGTCCAATTTGTTGGTCAGAGGTTTTTCGCACAGCAGGTCCATATTGGCCGCAAGGCACGCGCTGGCCGCAGCAAAATGCTGATCATTCGGGCTGGCGATAATCACTGCATCAATGCCATCCTCGCGTGCGGCCTCGCCCGCCAGCATCTCCGGCACTGAGCCATAGCAGCGCTCTTCCGGCAAGCGCCATTCTGCTGCCCGCGCGCTGGATTTGCCGGCATCAGAAGACAGCACCCCGGCCACCAGTTCCCACCTATCTGTCAGCCGGGCTGCCTGAGCCTGGGTTTTGGCAATGCGTCCTGCACCAATGACGCCGAGCCGCAAGCGGCGCGTCAAGTCCGGAAACGGGCCTTCAAACCCGCTATCAGCTGGCAACAGCATGACTTTCTCCTCTCAGCCTGGCTGCGGCGGTTCGGCCCCGTCCGGCAACATTTCCACCGCCATGAAAATACTGGGGGTAATGGTCTCATATTGATGCCAGGGGAAATTGCCCTGTGCGTCATACATGGGCCGGTGGGTTGTGCCCGGGGCCATGGTTTCCTCAAGATACAGCGTCTTCACATCGCGTTCATGGCATTGCTGCATCTTGCCGATACCGACAATCTGGGTATGCACTTCGCGAAAGCCGGGTACCGGGCAGAAGGCGTGCTCCCTGTGCAGGCCCACATTCAACGGCACAGAGGCAGAATGATACATGGTCAGCCCCAGCGTCCCGAGCCAGATTTTCGGTGACATATAATGCTCTATCCCGCGCAGCCGCTCCTCGCCGCGCACCGCAAAGGCGGAAGGCCAATGCTGGCGCACCTGCTCAAAGAGCGCCTCCTCATCCTCATAATCATCAAAGCCGGTAACAATAAGGGCCTCGGTGACCGAGCGTATCTGCACCTGGCTCAGGATGGCAGATTGCAGCGGACCCAGCTGCTGTTGCTCTACCAGCAGCGGCTCTTCTGCCAGATTGAGAACAATCGCCCGCCGGGAAATATCCAGCGCCGGGCTGTCCTTTACATAATCCACGCCAAAAAACGGCGCGGCAAAATCAAGAGATTTAATCGCCATCCTTACCCTTCAACCCTGCTGTGATCAGCTCTTGTTCAAAATTATCCGGCAACCGGTCAGGCCGCGTGCAGCGGCTGTCTATGTCCTGATACTGGCCTGTATGCGGGGCCCGCTCAATTGCGTCCATCACTTCAAAAATATGCAGGCCCATCTCCCCGCTGGCCCGTGGTGGCCGCCCCTGTTTTGCGGCCATGGCCAAATCCTGCAGCCCCAGCCCGCGCCAGTCGCCGTTAAAACCATGATGATTGTCTGCCCGCTGCCATTCTTCCCTGCCTGTCGGGCGCGGCTTGTGTGTCCAGCGCGCCGTCTCGCGCGTGCGATACAGAACCTCGCCGCCGAAAATATTGGCCCCATCCACCGGATCCGGATCAGCGATACAGATAGTCCCCTCCTCGCCATAAATTTCAAAACGCGGCGTTTCACTGTCCCAGACATCAAAGCTGACCATCATCGAGCCGATAATGCCGGAGTCAAATTCCAGCAGGCTCAAGGAATGGGTATCGACCTGCACCGGCATCCATTCGCCATTGCGCGGGCCATTTTCGATCAGGCGCCGGTCAAAGGTGCGGCGGGCCATCCCCGCCACCCGGCGTATCGGCCCAAGACAGAAAACCATCGCTGTCAGGTAATAGGGGCCAAGATCCAGCAGCGGGCCACCACCTGGCTGGTAATAGAAATCCGGATTCGGATTGTGCCGCTCAGTGCCATGCGTGCCAACAAAGGCCCCGACGCCGGTTGGCTTGCCAATCACCCCGTCATCAAGAAGCCGTCGGACAGTCTGCCAGCGCCCGCCCAGAAAAGTGTCAGGCGCGTTGCCGACCAGAACCCCGTTTTCCTCTGCCTCACGCAAAATTTGCTGCCCCGCTGCCTGATCTGTCACAAAGGGCTTTTCAGAATAGATATGCTTGCCGCTGCGCACCGCCGCCAGCGCGATATCCGCATGGGCCGCCGGTATCGTCAGATTGAGCACACATTCAATATCGGGATCTGCCAGAATCTCCTGCGGGCTGCAGACCCGGCTGATTCCATATTGGGCAGCCTTAGCCTGGCTCTCAGCCAAATCAAGGCTGGCGCAGGCAACGATCTCCACCCCCGGCAGGCGGGCGCAATTCTGCAGATAAATATCGCTGATCCGGCCTGTGCCAATCAAACCTGTTTTCACTGTTTTGTTCCTGAGGCATAAATTATCTGTCACTGTGCCGGATCGCATCCGGCCGGACTGGCGGCCGGACTGGCGAATGGCATCCGAACCACGGATAACCGCAGAATTTCTTTATCCAGCCTCATCTGACAAGCAAAACCGGCTCTGCCTGCAAAATTGGTTTATTTTGATGTAATCCCTGCCGGGCCCTGATTTCCATTGATGTGGTTTTGAGGGGCCCGGCTTGTGCCGGAGAGGCTACCAGCTGCCGGTATTGGGCATGGATTGCCAGGGTTCAGCCGGGGCCAGCGGCTCACCTTCCTGCAGCAATTCAATGGAAATCCCGTCTGGTGAGCGCATAAACGCCATATTGCCATCGCGCGGCGGCCGATTGATGGTGACCCCGGCGGCCATCATCCGCTCACAGACCGCATAAATATCATCCACCCGATAGGCCAGATGGCCGAAATTGCGCCCGCCTGCATACTCTTCCGGATCCCAGTTATAGGTCAGTTCCAGGGCCGGGGACCGGGTCTCCTCATAGCGGCCCCGATCTTCTGGCGTGCACAGGAAAAACAGCGAATAGCGCCCCTGCTCGCGGTCAATCCGCTTGGCCAGCTCCAGCCCCAGCAATTCACAATAGAAATGCAAGGAGGCCTCAATATCGGTAATGCGAACCATGGTATGCAGATAGCGCATCAGATTATCCTTTCCCTTGTCAGCCCAGATCGGCCAGACTGGCCGCCTGCTCGTCCAAAACTATGCAGAAATTGGGGTGATCACGCAACAGGCTGGCCGGGCAGGCCGGGCTTTGCGGCCCCTTGATCATGGCGGCCACCGCCGCCGCCTTGGCCTGTCCGGTCGCCAGCAGCAGGATTTCCCCGGCCGCCAGAATATCAGCAATGCCCAGCGTTATGGCCCGGCTGCCAGCTGGCAGGCCGGCGCGGGCGCTGGTGCTGGCGGCCAGCTCAACCACCCGGCAGATACTGTCTTTTTTTGTGCCCGGCTCATTAAAGCCGACATGGCCATTCACGCCGATTCCCAGCAGGTGCACGGCCAGCCCGCCCGCCGCCGCCAGCCCGGCCCGGTGTTGGGCGGCCTCAGCAGCAGGGTCCGGGCTGTGCCCATCCAAGGCCAGAAACCCGCCAAACCCGCCGGTCAGCCGGGCCAGAAAATGCTGTCTTATTTCCTCGGCAAACAGCTGGCTGGCCGCCGCTCCAGATGGCGAATCATCTGGCGAATCAGCTGGCGAATCAGCTGGCGAATCAGGGGCCAGCACATACTCATCCAGCTGGGCAAAATGACAGCCGGCAAACAGGCCCGGCCGGGCCTGCTCCCTCTCCAGCAGGGCACGATAGACCGGGTCCATTGTTCGGCCAATGGCAAGGCCGATCAGCTTGCCCTTCATCTGATCAGCTGCCAGCGCGTTGGCCTGATCAGCCAGCCGGTCCGCGGCCGCCGCCGCCGCCTCAGCGGCACTGGGAAAAACTAGCAGCCTGTCCCTATCCATGCCGCTTGCCTTTCCGGCGCTCCCACAGGGCCATGGAAATCAGGCTGGTCAGGATAACGCCCGCACCGACAAGCGTATTGGAAGACGGCACCTCGGCAAAGACCAGATAGCCCAGCAGCGTC
>JADHLK010000113.1 GCA_016780695.1 Alphaproteobacteria bacterium
GCTGGTCCGGGATGGCCAGCGTGATCACATGCTCTGCCAGCGGCTTCACCTGTTGCAAAAACTCTGCCGCAGGCCGGTTATTCAGCGCCCCGTATATCAGCGTCCATTTCTGCCGGTATTTACCTACCAGGCTGGCAGTCAGCGCCGCCGCCCCATGCGCGTTATGGGCCCCATCCAGCCAGAGCGGCTGGCCTGCCAGCTGCGCGGCCAGCTTGCCGCCGGTCAAATCCTGCACGCGCGCTGGCCATTTTGCCCGTGCAATACCGGCAAATCCGGTTGCCGGGTCTGCCAGCAGCTGGCTGTGGATCAGGGCCAATGCCGCCAGGGCTGCGTTATCCGCCTGATGCGGCCCGATAAGAGACGGGGCTGGCAGGTCATATTGCTGACCGTCCTGCTGTAGACGGATGCACCCGTTGGAGAGCTGTTGATGCTGCCAGTCACGGCCTCCAAGTATCAGCTCTGCACCGGTTTTTTCTGCCTCTTTCTGCAAGGCCGCAGCAGCTGCTGCTGGCTGAACAGCAGAAATAACCGGCACGCCGCGGCGCATAATACCTGCCTTTTGGACAGCGATACCGGCTATATCACTGCCCAGAAAATGTTCATGATCGCGGGCTATCGGCGTGATAACACAGACCAGCGGACGGGCAACGACATTGGTGGAATCCAGCTTGCCGCCCAGTCCGGTCTCCAAGATCAGCAAATCAGCTGGCTGGCGCGAAAAAGCCAGCATGGCCGCCGCGGTTGTGATTTCAAAAAAGGTAATTGGCTGGCCGGCATTGGCCTGTTCCACCTCATCCAGCAAATCGGCCAGCTGCTGATCGCTGATCAGCTGGTCTGCCAGCCTGATCCGCTCATGAAAGCGGCACAGATGCGGCGAGCTGTAGCTATGACAGGACAGGCCGGCGGTCTGGGCCATGGCGGCCAAAAAGGCAGCTGTTGACCCCTTGCCATTAGTGCCGGCCAGATGAATAACCGGCGGCAGCCTGTCTTGCGGATTGCCCAGCCGATCCAGCAAGGCAAGGCTTCTGTCCAGCCCCAGATCAATCAATTTCGGATGCAGCTCTGCCAGCCGCGCCAGCGCCGCCTCTATCCGGTTTGCCATGGCAGGATTTCAGGCAGCAGGCTGGCGTTGCTGGCCGGTCAGGAGGCTGATCAGGCTGGCCAGCTTGCCCCGCTGCACAGCCCGCGGGACAACCGCATCTACCATGCCATGCTCTTGCAGATATTCAGCTGTCTGGAAATCATCGGGCAGCTTTTCGCGCACTGTTTCTTCGATTACCCGGCGACCGGCAAAGCCGATAATCGCCCCCGGTTCTGCCAGCTGAATGTCGCCCAGCATGGCAAAAGAGGCAGTCACCCCGCCAGTTGTCGGATGCGCCAGCAGCACAATATAGGGCAGACCCGCCTGACGCATCCTGTCCACCGCGATAATCGAACGCGGCATCTGCATCAGTGAGTAAATCCCCTCCTGCATCCGCGCCCCGCCAGAGGCCGGCACCACCAGCAGAGCTGCCTTGCGGGCTACCGCTTCCTCAGCTGCCCGCAGCAATCCATCACCAACCGCCCGGCCCATTGACCCGCCCATAAAGCGGAAATCAAAGGCGGCTATCACCAGCGCCATCCCCTCTATCTTGCCTGCAGCAAGGGCAATCGCATCCTCAGTGCCGGTTTTTGCGCGGCTGTCCTTCAGACGGTCTGTATAACGCTTGGAATCCTTGAATTTCAGAGGGTCTGCCGGAACCTGGGAAGTTGGCAAAATCTCAAATCCGGCATCCAGCAACATCGCAAACCGCTGGCCGGGCAGCAGCGCCTCATGATGACCGCAAGAGGTGCAAACCTGCCAGTTTTCCGCAATATCCTTGTGGAAAATCATCTGATCGCATGATTTGCATTTCACCCAGAGATTTTCCGGCACATCATTGGTCTGAACCAATGCCTTGATCTTGGGCAATACCTGATTTGTCAGCCAGTTCATTTGCCTCTCCTGCTATCTCTTTGTGACACCCGCTTGATATCTGGCGTTCAATCAGCCTGGCTATCGCAGCGCCGCAGCCAATGAGGCAACAAACGCCTCGGTCTCGGTAGCTATCTGATCCGCCTGTTTCCCTTTTTCGGCACTTTCGGCAATCCTGTCAACCAAAGCCGAGCCAACCACCACCCCATCACCGGCAGCGGCGGCCGCCGCGGCCTGTTGCGGAGTGCGAATACCAAAGCCGGTTACCACCGGTAAATCTGTTACCGCCCGAATAGCAGACACTGCCTCAGCAATCGTTTCGGTGGCTGCGCTCTTGGTTCCGGTGATACCTGCCACAGCTACATAATAGACAAAGCCGGATGCCTCAGCCAGCACCTTTTCCAGCCGCGCCCCGCGGGTGGTCGGGGTCACCAGACGGATAAAATCCAGCCCCGCCTGGCGTGTGGGCTGGGCCAGCTCATCATCTTCTTCTACCGGCAGGTCAACAATGATCAGCCCATCTGCCCCGGCAGCAGCGGCCGCCGCCAGAAACGCCTCATTGCCATAGATATAAATTGGGTTGTAATAGCCCATCAGGATAATCGGCAAATCGGGAAATTCGGCCCGCACAGCTGCTGCCATATCCAGCGTGCCCTGCAAATTCATCCCCGATCGCAGGGCGCGCAGGCTGGCCGCCTGAATGGAGGGGCCATCAGCCATCGGGTCTGAAAACGGCATACCGATTTCAATAAAATCTGCCCCGCCGCGGGCAATCGCCTGCAAAATGGCAGCTGATTTTTGCCGGTCCGGATCCCCGGCGGTGGCGAAAATGCCCAGCACTGAGCGTTGTTCGGCGCGGGCGCGGGCGAAGGTCTGTTCAATACGGCTGCTCATAATCGGTCTAATCCTGCCGGTCCAGCAGGCCGCGCTCCTCAAACAGCGGCAGGACGGCCTCTAAATCCTTGTCGCCGCGCCCGCACATATTCAAGATGACCAGCTGATCCGGGTCCATGCCGGAAACCAGCTGTTCGGCAAAGGCCAGCGCGTGAGACGGTTCCAATGCCGGAATTATCCCCTCCAGCCGGGAACAGAGGCGGAAGCTGGCCAGCGCTTCTTCATCTGTCGCGCTGACATAATTCACCCGGCCAATATCATGCAGCCAGGCATGTTCCGGCCCAATGCCCGGATAATCCAGCCCGGCTGAGATGGAATGGGCATCTGTAATCTGGCCATCCTCATTTTGCAGCAGATAGGTTCTGTTACCATGCAGCACGCCGGGCTTGCCGCCTGTCAGGCTGGCCGCATGGGCACCGGTGTCAATGCCGCGCCCGGCCGCCTCAACCCCGTAAATCTCAACAGAACTGTCATCCAGAAACGGATGAAACAGCCCCATCGCATTGGAGCCGCCCCCGATACAGGCGATCAGCGCATCCGGCAGCCTGCCCTCAGCCTCTAATATCTGCTCGCGGGCCTCAGTTCCAATGATTGACTGAAAGGTTCGCACCATCTCCGGATAGGGGTGCGGGCCGGCAACCGTGCCGATAATGTAGAAATGCGTCTCTGGATGGGCCACCCAATAGCGCAGCGCCTCATTCATCGCATCTTTCAGCGTTGCCGTGCCGGAAGTCACCGGATGCACCTTGGCCCCCAGCAAGCGCATCCTGTCCACATTCGGCTTCTGGCGGCGCACATCCTCGGCCCCCATAAAGACTTCACATTCCAGATCAAACAGGGCACAGGCAGTTGCAGTTGCCACCCCATGCTGGCCAGCTCCGGTCTCGGCAATGATTTTGGTTTTGCCCATGCGGCGGGCCAGCAAAGCCTGACCCAGCACATTGTTGATTTTGTGCGAGCCGGTATGGTTCAGCTCATCGCGCTTGAAATAGAGTTTTGCCCCGCCAAAATGCTGCGTCAGCCGTTCAGCAAAATAGAGCGGCGATGGTCGGCCAACAAAATGTTTCTGATAATAGGCCATCTCAGCAGCGAAGCTGGAATCCGCTTGTGCCGCCTGCCAGGCCGCCTCTACCTGAAGGATAAGCGGCATAAGTGTTTCCGCAACAAAGCGCCCGCCATGAATGCCAAACCGGCCCTTTTCATCCGGCCCGGTGCGATAAGAATTCAGTCCTGCCTCTGCCATCTTGTGCCCTGTCTCTTGCGTCTGCCGGTCACAACCGCCGTAACCTAGCGTATTTTTGCTGCTCTTACAAAGGCAGATATACGCGCTGCGTCCTTTTCTCCGGCAGTATTTTCCACACCGGAAGATACATCGACTGCCGCCGCACCGCTGCTGGCCAATGCCACCGCCAGATTATCGGGCCGCAGACCGCCAGCCAGCATCCAGGGCAGCGCAATCTCAGCCCCGTCCAGCAACCCCCAATCCAGCTGGTGGCCAGTGCCGCCCGGCAGGCTGGCATTGGCCGGGGCTGCATCAAAGAGCAACCAGTCAGCCTTGCCGGTATAGGCCGCCGCCCGGTCAATATCCGCCCGGCTCTTTACCCGAATGGCTTTCATCACCGGCAGGCCGAATTTCTGGCGCAGCCGGTCACAATCAGCCGGGCTTTCCTGCCCATGCAGCTGCAGCATGGCGGGGCGGGCAGCCGCTATCAGCTGGGCCAGGTTGGCCGGCTTTTCATCAACGCTCAATAAAACCGGCTGGGGCCCATCATCGCTATAGCCTGCCGCCAGATGCGCCATGCCCTCTGCTTCCAGATGGCGCGGCGAGCGGGCAAAATGCACCAGCCCTATCCAGTCAGCACCGGCAAGGCGGCAAGCCTGATAATCCTCGGGGCGGGTGAGGCCGCAAATCTTCACCTGAACCATCAGTCGGCCTGTCCGGGCAAGGCGGGCTTTGTGTCGCCAGCCTGCTCCCGATCTTCTTTTTCTGCTTTCAGCTCTGCGACTTCTGTCTCCAATTTGGCGATGCGTCTCTCCCGCGCTCGCAAGCGGGTGCGTTGCGGCAAGCCTGCCAGCCAGACCAGCAGCGCCCCGCCCAAGAGCCCGGCACAGAGCGCGCCCAGCACCACCGCCCAAAGCGGCAGCTGGGCAATATCCCCCAGCGGCCAGAAGGCCAGCACTGTTTGGCTCTTGTTGGAAACCGCAAAGGAGGCGACGGCCGCCAGAACAAAAAGCGTGATAATCAGCCAGATGAAACGCCTTATCGCTTGCATGGAACCTCCGGTATCCTGACAAGAAGAAGCAGCGATGCTGGCCGCCTGAGAGTCCGGAACCTCTGAGAGTCCGGGACCTCCGAGACTCGGGGACCTCCGAGAGTCGGG
>JADHLK010000114.1 GCA_016780695.1 Alphaproteobacteria bacterium
GGAATTGCTGTTTTTCATTGCCCGCGCAGATGGTGAGATTAAGGGTTCTGAATGGGCCTATTTGGCTGAGGTTAGCCGCCTGTTCGGCTATGATGAGCAAGATTTCCGCCATTTCTCAGATATGTGGGGGCAGACCGAAACACCGCCGCACAGCCTGCTCGGCGTGGCTGAGGATGCCGGGCTGGAAGAAATCCGCACGGCCTGGAAAAGGCTGGTGAAGGAATATCACCCGGACCGGCTGCGCGCCGAGGGGCTGCCAGATGAATTTGTTGAAGCCGCAAATGACAAGCTGGCCGCGATTAACACAGCCTATAAGGTGATGCGCGCCGCAGCCGAGAGACGGGCGGCGGGCCAGCCCCAGCAAAGCTGATGGCCACTCCGCTGCTGACCCTGTCCGATATCGGCGTTAATCTGGGCGACAGATGGCTGCTGCGCCATGTCGATTTATCCCTGCATAGCGGTGACCGGCTGGCTCTGGTCGGGCGCAACGGGGCCGGCAAATCCACGCTGATGAAACTGATCGCTGATGCCGCTGAGCCGGATGAGGGCACCCTCTGGCAGGCCCCCGGGGTGGAGGTCGCCTATCTGCCGCAAAACCCGCAGATAAAAGGCAGCCAGTCGCTGGCCTCCTATGTATCGGGCGGGCTGGCGGATCCGTCGGAAATGCACCGGGCAGAAGCGCTATTGATGAAAATGGATATGGATCCGGGGCGGCTGACAGATGGGCTGTCCGGAGGCGAGGCGCGGCGACTCTCGCTGGCCCGCGCGCTGGTCAGCAAACCGCAAGTGCTGCTGCTGGATGAGCCGACCAACCATCTCGATTTGCCAACCATTGAATGGCTGGAAAAGCTGATGCAAGAACATCAGGGCGCGCTGGTGGTGATCAGCCATGACCGCGCCTTTTTGCGCGCCCTTGGCACCGGCATTGTCTGGATTCATCAGGGCAAGCTGCGCCGCCGCGAGGGGGCTTTTGATCAGTTTGAGGAATGGTCAGATGGTATCCTGGCCGAAGAAGAGGTACGGCTGGCCAAGCTGGATAAAAAGATTGCTGAGGAAACACGCTGGTCACGGCAGGGGATTTCCGCCCGCCGCAAGCGCAATCAGGGACGCCTGCGTGAGCTGGAAGGGATGCGCCAGCTGCGCGCTGCTGAAGGCGGGGTGATGATGCGCCAGATGCAGATCGATTCTGGCCGTGCCGAAGGCGGCGGTCAGGTGGTGCTGGAGGCGCGCAACCTGTCTGTGTCGGTGCCGGGCAGACCGGCTCTCAGAAACGGCGAGCCAGCCCGGCATAGCAGCAGGCAGCAGGAGGACCCGGAGCAGGAACGCCTGCTGGTCAGCCATTTTAACGCGCTGATCAAACGCGGCGACCGGATCGGCATTGTCGGGCCAAACGGGATTGGCAAATCCAGCCTTGTGCGGGTGCTGCTGGACAAAGCCAAGCCGACAGCTGGCTATGTAAAACCGGGTTTTGGCCTGTTGCCCGGCTGGTTTGATCAATCCCGCAGCGCGCTGAACCCGGAGGCCAGCCCCTGGACAACCTTGTGCCCGGATGGCGGCGATATGGTTGAGATTGACGGCAAATCACGCCATGTGACCAGCTATCTGAGGGATTTTCTGTTTGATGATAACAAGATGACCCAGCGCGTTGGCATCCTCTCAGGCGGTGAGCAGAACCGGCTTTTACTGGCCCGTATTTTTGCCCAGCCGCATAATTTTCTGGTGCTGGATGAGCCGACCAATGATCTGGATATGGAGACCATCGATCTGTTGCAAGAGGTGATAGCAACCTATGACGGCACGGTGCTGATCGTCAGCCATGACCGGGATTTTCTGGACCGGACAGTGACCTCTATTCTGGCGTTTGAGGGAGAGGGCAAGATACTGGCCCATGCTGGCGGTTATTCAGACTGGCTGGCCAAACAGGCCGGGCTGAAAGAACGGCGCGCGGCCCGCAGCAAGGCACAAAACAAAGCGGCCAATAAGAAAACTGGCAGCAAAGACCGCGACAAGGCCCCGCGCACAGACCGGCTTTCCTATAAAGAAGGCTGGTTGCTGGAGCGGCTGCCGGGCGAGATTGCCGAGCTGGAAGAAGCTATCACTGAGGCTGAGGCTCAGCTGGCGGATATGGGGTTTTATGCCGATGACCCGCAGGCCTGGCAGGCGATGGCGGACCAGCTGGAAAAGGACAAGCAGGCGCGGGCGGAAAAAGAAGAGGCCTGGCTGGCGCTGGAGCTAAAACGCGAGGCACTGGAAAAGGGCTGAAGGGTGACCGGCTGGCTTGACCTGGACCGGCCAGCTCTGGCACAATGCGGCGGCAATCCAGAGGGCTGGATGGTTGCTGCGGGGGGGCTGGCTTGCCACTCCCCGGCAGAGGAAAGTCCGGGCTTCACAGGATCAGGATGCTGGTTAACGGCCAGCGGGGGCGACCCCAGGGAAAGTGCCACAGAAAACAGACCGCCTCGCTCCGGCGCGGTAAGGGTGAAAAGGTGCGGTAAGAGCGCACCGCGGGACTGGCGACAGGCCCCGGCAAGGTAAACCCCATCCGAAGCAAGACCATATAGGGGCATGATCCGCCTTGGCGGGTGCTGGCGATCCTGCCAGAGATGCCCGGGTAGGTCGCTTGAGATGTCTGGCAACAGGCATCCGTCAGATGAATAGCCATCCACGGGCCAGGCTACACGGCCAGCCCCGGACAGAACCCGGCTTACAGGCACTCTGGATTGCAGTTTTCCCAAATCTTTTTGGCCCAATTTTTTCCCAAATCTTTTTCCCAAAAATTTATTAGCCGAATTTTTTTTTCCCATAATTTACCGAAAATTAGCTTAATCCTCTTATGCTGCCCTTTTCGCTTCAGGCACCAGATTTCTGGGGCTGTGCCGGGCCCGGCTGCGCGTATCGCAGCCTGTCTTCGGTATGGCTGATTGAAAAGGACAGGCAGCATGCCCCTCTCCCCTGCGACCGGCAAGACCGGAGCCGCAAGGGCAAAAATCCAGATAGCTGATAATAAGGGAGGCTGGCAGACTGTGCAGACTGTGCCGGGCAACCGTATCGCGGTGAAGCTGGCCCTGCAGCGCGCGCTCCGCCACCGGCCGGGCAGCAGCCCCAACATCGCCCGCGCCATTGACAGCCAGTCCGGCAAAATGATCGCAAGGCTGGAAAAAGACTGAACCGGCAATCACGGCCAGACCTTTGAGCTAAAATCTGTTTTCCGGAAGGGCTGAGGCTGGCCTGCCAATATCCTGTTTTTGCTGGCTATTTTAAGAACAAAAGCAGAACTGAAAAAAATCTATAATAATTTCATTATCTTATAAAAGACTCTTGAAGTAATGAATTCAAGTAACTGATTTTCTTTGCTTTTCCCATCAAAAAACTAGCTAAACCCATTGACTGCCATAGGTTCCCATGTTATCCCATAAAAACCCATAGATAGCCTTATGGCCATCTGTCGGGCTGTATCCTGCCAGGTGCCGCCTGTGATTTTCGGGCTAGCGCACTGAAAAAGCTGGTTTTTAGCAGGATACATTGTAAGGGGGTTTTGGTGATGGCCGGGGCGTTCCTCCTCCCCGCCCCGGCCATGATCTGGCAGCAGGCTGGTCAGGATAGGACCGGTGCAGCCGTTAAAAAAAAGAGGTCAGGGCGGCAAAAAAAGCAGCCTTGAGAACAGGCGGGGGAAGAAACGGCGCGGGGACAGATGGATTTGTTTCTGTCAACATTTGAGAACCGGATAGACAAGAAGGGGCGGCTTTCTGTGCCGGCTTCCTATCGTCTGGTTCTGGAACGCAGCCGCGCCACACTGTATTTATATAAGTCGCTCACCCACCCCTGTCTTGAGGGGTGCGGGCCAGAGCGCATCGCCCAGATTGTTGATGCGATTGATCGGCTGGACACGCTCTCAGAAGAGGCGGAAACCCTGCAGACCATGCTCTCCAGCGCGCAGGAAATGAAAATGGATGCTGAGGGCCGGGTGCTGTTATCTGAGGATTTTCTTCAGTTTGCCGAGCTGTCTGACAGCGCGTTGATTGCCGGTATTGGGCGATCTTTCCAGATCTGGCAGCCTGCTGCCTGGCGTGCGCGGGAGACGGCAGCACGCGGGCGCGCCCGCACTGGTGGTCTGCCCAAGCTGACTCTGGCCAGGCCGGCCGGACCGGGAGATGGTTGATGCAGCGGGCAGCTGTGCATCTGCCTGTCTTACTGCCTCAGATTCTGGCAGCCATTCATCCACGGCCCGGTGCGTTCTATATTGATGCAACTTTCGGCGATGGCGGCTATAGCCGAGCCTTGCTGGAGGCAGCAGAGTGCGCCGTGGCCGCGATTGACCGGGATCCGGATGCGGTGGCACGGGCTGCTGAGAATATGGCCCGCTTTGCCGACCGGTTTGAGATCTGGGAAGGGCCGTTTTCCAGTCTGGCTGAACTGGCCATAAATACCCGCTTTTCCCGCCCCGATGCGATAGTTTTTGATCTGGGGGTCTGCTCCTCTCAGCTGGATGAGGCCGAGCGCGGCTTTTCCTTTCGTTCCGACGGGCCGCTGGATATGCGGATGTCAAAACAGGGGCTGAGCGCTGCAGATATTGTCAATCAGGCGAGCGAGAAAAAGCTGGCTGATATTCTGTTTCACTATGGCGAGGAGCGCTCTGCACGGCGGATTGCGCGCGCCATTTGCAAGGCCCGCCAAAACGCCCCTCTGACCCGCACGGCTGAGCTGGCGGAGCTGGTCCGTGCCCAGCTGCCTCGTGCCAAGCCGGGCCAGTCCGATCCAGCCACCCGCAGCTTTCAGGCCCTGCGGATAGCCGTCAATGATGAGCTGGGCGAGATCAAGGCCGGCCTGCTGGCAGCAGAAAAATTGCTGCAGCCTGGCGGCGTACTGGCGGTGGTAAGCTTTCATTCGCTGGAAGACCGGCTGGTCAAACAATTCATCACCAGCCGCACGGCCCGCCAGGCAGGCGGATCGCGCCATCGCCCGCAAGCTGTGCTGCCAGACCCCAGCTTTGAGCTGGCGGCCCGCCGCCCGATCACCGCAGAGGCCGCCGAATCAGAAGCCAATCCGCGAGCCAGATCAGCAAAATTACGGGTGGTGCGCCGTACCGAAGCGGCCCCGCTCAGCGACTTACCGGATTGGAAGCCTGATTGGACGCCAGATTGGAAGGAGGCCGTGTGATGCGGGTCTTTGTGCTGTTGATATTGCTGCTCAGCCTGTGCGGAACCGGCCTCTATATGGTCAAAC
>JADHLK010000115.1 GCA_016780695.1 Alphaproteobacteria bacterium
ATGCACCCAGTTTCCAGCCGGCACCTGGCTGGCAGCCCGGCTCATCCAGGACAGCACGATTTGCGGGCTGAGCCTCGCCAGCTGGCGGGCAATCTGCCAGCGATTAAGGGCAGCCAGCGGGCGCGCAAAGGACTGGCCGCGCACCTCAATATCTGCAGCCTGCAGCCGGGCCACCCGCTCTGGCCAGGGTCGTATCAAAGTAGTTTGATCTATCTGCCGCTCAGCAAAACCAAGGGCCAGCCTTTCAAAAAACAGCTCAGCCCCGCCATGGCGGGCGCCGGCCATAATCTGAACCAGTTTTGCGGGCGCGGCGGTCATAGCTGAATATAGGTCGCCTTGACTTCGGTATAGGATTCCAGGGCAAAGGCCGAACTCTCGCGCCCGAAACCAGACTGGCCGGACCCTCCGAAAGGCCAGTCCGGCGGAATAAGATTATAGCTGTTCACCCAGATATTGCCTGCTTTGAGAGCCGCGGCCACCCGGTGCGCGCGCGCCAGATCACGGGTTACCAGCCCAGCCCCCAGACCGAAATCACTGTCATTGGCTCTGGCAATGGCTTCTTCCTCACTGTCAAAGGACAAGACCGACATCACCGGGCCGAAAATCTCCTCACGCACGATCCGCATCTGATCATGACAATCAGCAAAAATCGTTGGCATCATGAAATGGCCACCCTCAAAGCCGGGCGGGAACAGCTGTTCGCCGCCGCAGATCAGCCGCGCCCCCTCTTTTTTGCCAATCGCAACAAAATCCAGAACCTTCTGCAGATGCGCAGCGGAAATCAGCGCGCCCAGATGGCTGTTCGGATCCATCGGATCACCGACCTGCATCGCCTCAGCCCGCTCTTTCAACGCGGCCAGAAAATCCGGCAAAATCGCCTGTTCCACAAAGACCCGCGTTGCATTGGAACACACCTCTCCGGCAGTATAGAAATTGGCATCCAAGGCGGTCTGGACAGCGAGATCAAAATCGGCATCAGCGAAAACCAGCAGCGGGGCCTTGCCGCCCAGCTCCAGCGTTACCTTTTTCAGGCTGGCAGCTGATTGCTCCAGAATCAGCTTGCCGGTCTCCACCCCGCCGGTCAGTGATATTTTGGCAATGCCGGGATGCCGGCAAATGGCAGCGCCCAGCTCATGATCCCCGTAAAGCACATTGAACAGCCCGTCCGGTAAGCCCGCCTCGGCCAGCAATTCAGCAATGCGCGCCGCCACCAGCGGTGTTTCCTCAGCTGGTTTTAAGATAAAGGCATTTCCGGTTGCCAGTGCCGGGGCCGCCTTCCAGCAGGCAATCTGCGCCGGATAGTTCCACGCCCCAATGCCAGCACAGACCCCCAGCGGCACCCGCTCAGTATAGCCGAGCGCACCCGGCCAGCGATGTGCCGTGCCGCTCTGCGTCATGGCCAGCGCGGCGGCAAATTCAAACGCCTCAGACCCGCTGGGAACATCGCCAGACACAGCTTCGGAATAGAGCTTGCCAACATCACGCACTTCCAGGGCCGCCAGCTCCTCATTCGCCTCAATCAGGCGCTGGCCGGCACGGGCCATGATGCGGCCCCGTTCCTGACCGGATAACGCAGCCCATTTTTCCTGAGCAGATTTGGCCAGACGGACAGTCTCATCCAGCAGCTGATCATCTGCCAGCTCTATCTGGGCGATCACTTCTCCGGTCGCCGGATAGGTTTTGTCGAGCAGCCGCAAAGCGCGCGCCGAATCCACCGGGCCGCCCGCATTCCAATTTCGAATTTTTTGCATTTTCCCAGCCCCTGCAAGATAGATGACCGACCTTCCATAACAAGACATATCAGACAGACAAATGCAATGCTGGCAATTTTTGTTTGCGTTCAGAAAAAAATGCGGCAAGCTGGCCAATGAAAATGCCTGCTGGCATCCTCACAAGGGGAGGGGGCGCAGATGACCCATCCAGACATAATAACCGATACCGCTATTACAGAATTGCGCCGCGATATGGCCGCCCTGTTCAGATGGACTGCCAGAGAGCGGCTGCATGAGGGGATTGCCAATCATTATTCCTGTGCTATCTCAGCGGATGGGCAGCAATTTTTGATGAATCCCTATGGCGTACATTTTTCAGCTATGCGGGCCAGTGACCTGATCCTGCTGGATAATCATAATCCGCCTGACCCGGCAGACCCCAAAATAGACATCACCGCCTGGGGTATTCATGGGGCCATGCACCGGGCGAACCCGCAAGCCCGGATATTGCTGCATCTGCATCCGCATTATGCCACCGCGTTAATGTGTCTGGCTGAGCCTGATTTGCCGCCGCTGGATCAAAGCTGTGCGCGTTTCTACAACCGGCTGGCCTGGGATACCGGCTTTGACGGGATGGGCATCGGGGCCGAGGGAGAGCGGCTCAGCAGCTTGCTGGGTAACAAGCGGGTTCTGATGATGGGCAATCATGGGGTGATGACCGCAGCCCAGACGCCGGGGCTGGCCTTTGATCTGATCTATTATCTGGAACGCGCCTGCCGCACCTATATGACAGCGCTGGCCAGCGGGCGGGCGCTGGCGGTGATGGATGCCAAAACAGCGGAGAAAACCGCCCGCCAATGGGAAGATTACGATCTGGAAACCGGCCATCACATGGCCGCTATTCGGGCAGTGTTGGATAAAGAGGAGCCGGATTACGCCGATTAGCCCTTGCCGGTCTTGCGGGTGCGCCGCTTGCGGCCCGATGTGACTGGTGGTGTATCTGGCGGGGTGTCTGCGATCACGCCAGCAGCCTCTTTCAGGGCCAGCAGCTCATCGCGCACCAGCCGCGGCAAGTCGCGGGCCAGAATGTCCTGCACCTTTTGTTCTACCAGCGCGTCTATATCTGTTTCTGCCTGGCCGGTGATGTTCTGATCCGGGCGGTTTCCGGCAGCTGCAACCGCCTGTTTGATTTCTTCCAGCTTTGCCGCCAGCGCCGCTGTATCTGCGGCCCGCGCCTGCCTGTCCAGATGGCCAATGCGTTCCATCATCTGCTGGCGGGCTGTGGCATCCGGTTGCGCCGCTGCTGGCGGGTGCGGCTCAACAGCAACGCTTTCTGCCTCTGCCTGCAAGGCATCTATACGGGCCAGCGTGCCAGCCTTTTTTTCCAGCAAAACCGGCTCGCCATCGGCGCGCACAAGGCGCAGATGGGCGGCCTCTGCCTCACGGTGAAGAGCGGTGATATTTGCCATGAGTGAGGCGTTTTCAGCCATTTTCGACCCCTTTGGGCAGTTGGTTAGGCCAGTCTAACGCAGCTGGCCAGCAAGGAAAAGAGGGGCTACAAAAAAACCATACCCCCCCCCTTAACTGGCCAAAGGAATAGTTTTTGCAAGCCTGCCCACAATGCTAGGCTGAAAACCGGCAAAACCGTGTTAGAGAGGGCGTTCTGGTGGGTAAATCTGTGCTTTTGCGGCTGAGGCAGACCTGCCGGCCTTTGCCTGTGCCGCGCTTTGTGCTGCTCGCCGGGCTGTTGCTGGCCCTGCTGGCGGCGGTGATGAATTATACGGTGCGCGCGCATCAATATACGCTTTGGCAGGCGGCCCCCTCCCTGACGCAATATAACGGGGCCAGTCTGGTCTCAACCAATGATGCAGGCTATTTTCTCAATCAGGCACGGGCGTTGAAGCGGGCAGAGGCAGCGCAGGCAGAAGGCGGAAAGCCGCCTGAATGGCGCACCGCGCCGCTGCTCTCGGGGCTGCTCGCCCGGCTGGCCCCAGCTGCCAGCCAGACGGCCCTGCTGGATGCCGGGCACAGATTGCTGCTGGTGACCGCTTTCGTCACCGCCTTGTTGGTCTGGGCAGCTTTTGCCGCGCTGGGCTGGCCGCTTTTCGGGGCGGTGGCAGCGCTGGGGGGCGGGCTCTCGCAGGCCTATCTGGTGCGCAGTTCGGTGGGCCGGATTGATACAGATCAGCTCAATCTGGGCCTGTTTTACGGGCTTTTTGCGCTGATCTTCATGGCGGCCAGACAGACAGATAACCGCCGTGCGCTGGGCTGGGTGCTGCTCGCCGGGCTGGCGGGCCAGCTGTTTTACTGGTGGTATCCAAAGGCTGAACTGATCTGGATGGCAGCTGCCGCGCTGGTCTGGCTGGGTGTGATACAGGGGCGCGGCTGGTTGATGACCGGGGTAATGCTGGCCGGTTTCTTGCTGCTGAGCGGGGCGGATTTGCCCACCCCTTGGCGGTCTGCCTATCTTCTGGATGAGATTGTAAGAGGCAGCCTTACCTATCCGCAGACCTTTGCCACAATCACCGAAATCAGACAGGTTAGCCTGCTGACCGCGCTGGAGATGATGACCGGCAGCTGGCTTGCCGGGCTGTTCTGTCTGGCCGGGATTGGCCTGTTTGGGTTGCGTTATCCGGGTCAGGCGATCGCCGCAGCCCCGCTATTTGGTTTTTTCAGCCTGATGGTCTTTTTGGGTAATCGGGCGGTGTTTTATTCTGCCCCGGCCCTGTGGTTTGGCGGGGCGTTCTTGCTGGCGGAGACAGGGTTGCTGCTGGCCCGCCGGGCGGGAGGAATTTGGCCCGACCAAAGGGTCAGCAAATTCACCGGCCATATCAATATTATCCGGCTGGCCGCGACCTGTCTGGCGCTAACCATAGCCTTATTATCCAGCCCGATGAGCCACCTGCCGCGCCCGTCTTTCAGCCCGCAGATTATTGCCGCGCTGGAGTGGGCCGGACAGGATCGCAAAGGGCGGGCGGCGGTGCTGGCCAGCTGGTGGGATTATGGCTATATCGGGCAATTTTATTCAGGCCTGCCGGTGCTGCACAGCCCGGGCTCGCAGACCAGCCCGGCCACCCATTATGTCGCCCGCGCCCTGCTCAGCCCGGATCAGGCAGAAACCGCCCGTATCCTCAGCCTGCTGGCCAACAGCCCGCCAAAGGAGCTGCAGGAGATAACCGCCAGCAGAGGTTTTGAGGCAAGGCTAGCCCAGCAGCCAGTGCGCGGCAGAAAGGATATCTATCTGCTGCTGACCGCCCAGATGGCTGGCTGGATGAGCTCCATCAGCCAGCTGGGCAACTGGGATCCGCTGACCGGGGCGCCCGTGATACCGCCCTATAATGACGGCTCAGCCCAGCTGTTCTATCGCTGGCTGGATTGCCACCCGAGGCCGGGCAGCCTGCAGCTGGGCTGCGGACAATCTGTCTATGATCTGGAAGGCGGGCGCATAAACCGGATGCCGCTGCTGGCCCGGCTGGTGCGCGCTGAGGACGGGTTTATTGCTG
>JADHLK010000116.1 GCA_016780695.1 Alphaproteobacteria bacterium
AGATGCGGATAACAGGCCGGGCCTGTTTGCTAGCCATGTGCGCGGAACAGCATGGTGAACCCGTCCGGCATTTCTTCTTCTGCCGCGTCTGCCTGCTGGTCTGCGGGTTCCGCCGCTAAAGCTGGCGTGCCAGCCGGGGGAATGTCAGAAGGGGGATTGTCAGCCAGAGGAATATCAGCAGGGGGAATATCAGCCGGGAGAATATCAGAAGGGGGAATATCCGGCCCAGTTGCATCTGCCAGCCCCAGCCCATCCGTCATTGCTTCATCAAATACGCCATTGAAAGCCTCCAGCAGCTCGCTCTGGACTGGCGCAGAATCCAGCCATTCATGGCGGGTTTTCCGGCGATGGCAGCGCAAAGCCTCAGACAGGTCAGGCAGCGGGCCAGAAGCTGGTTCCGTCTCTGCCAGCGCCCGGCCAGCGAACAGGGCAAACCAGCCCCGGTTGCCACGCTGGCTGCGGGATTTATCATCAGTGGGCCGGGAAATTGTGGGCCGGGAAATTGCAGGCTGAGGGGCAGCAGCCCCTTTATCATCTGCCGGGTGATGGCAGCGTCCGGTCAGTTTTTGCAACAGGCCCATGGGCCCTCCTGACAAAAGCGTGGGAGACGGGCGCGCTCTCTGTGGATAAGTCCCGTGCCTCCAGGCGGGTCTGTGGATAAAACCCTCTGTTTAGGTTGAATCAGATTAGCTGAATCCTGTCAACAAAATTGCATTTTATAGTTAAATTTTCCTGAATGTTCTGCGATTGGGTCAGAGTTAGCCCTATTTCCATGGAAATTTGCAGCTGTTGCCCGGTTATTTCTGGGGGTTATTTCTGGGGGGTTATTTCTACCCGGTTATTTCTACCCGGTTATTTCTGGGGGTTATTTCTGCCGGGTCAGCTCTTAAAAAGCTGGCTGGCGGTGCGCAGCCGGGCGGCATTATCCGCAGCCAGAGAGCCATCCGGCATATACAGGGAGTTTTCAAACCCGACCCGAATCTTACCGCCTTTTTGCACAGCTGCTTCCAGACAGGCCTGGTCCTCGCGGGCAAAGGCACAGACTGCCCAATCCGGCCTCAGCCCGCCAGCCTGTGCAGCCTCCAGAAAAGCGGGCAGCAATTCCGGCTGGCTGCGGCGGCCCGAATAATGCCCCAGCACAAACAGACACCAGATATCATCCCCGGCCAGCCCGGCCATCTGAAGCAGGCGGGCGAGCAGCTGAACATCCTCAGGCCGGTAGCAAATATGCTGCAGACGGGCAGGCGTTTCAGCCAGCTCTTGATAGAAACGGATAGTTTCTCGATCCGGCTGATAATCCGGGATCATCTCAGCAACGCCGATAGATACGCCGGGCGGCTGCACCGCGCGCACAACCGCGCGCATATCCTGGGCTGCATAGATGCCAATCGTTTCCGTGGTTATCTGCAAATGCATCTCCGGCACCGCAAGGGCCAGTTCTGCCAGCGCCTCACGATAAAGCCCGGCATCCAGAATATGGGCCTGATTTTCATCACGAATGTGAAAATGCAGGGCCTGTGCTCCGGCCTCAAAACAGGCTTTGGCACAGGCGACAGTCTCGGCGATGGTGACCGGCAGGGCAGGATGATCCGCCTTGGTCTTGCGTGCCCCGTTCGGGGCGGCCATGATCCGCGGCAACGCATCTGGCCGGCTGCCAGCCTGGTAAAAATCGGTCATCTTGCCAAAACTCCCTTTCTGCAGGTGGTTTTTGAGATAAAAAGCCCTGCTGCGTGCCAGCTATCTGATTGACCATCCCAGCCGGGCCACCTTAGCCGGGACATCCCACCCGGGCCACCTTAGCCGGGCCATCCTAGCCGGGCAGGCGCGCTTCTGGCAAGTTCTGGGCGGGCTGTCACCGGCCCTTGTTTTTTACTGCTGGCCGGATTATCCAGTTCAGGTCAGCAAAGGGCCAGAGCCCGGGGAGAGAGGATGCACGCGGCAAAAAGCCATCTGGGAAGAAACCGGGCCGCAGCCCTGCTTTTGGCGGTGCTGATGGCGGGTTTTGCCTGGCCGCTGCTGGCGGCAGAGCGGGTATTGATACAATCAACGACCTCTACCCGCAACAGCGGTCTTTATGACTATTTGGCCCCGCTTTTGCTGGCTGAGCTGGATTTGGCCATTGATGTGGTTGCGGTGGGCACTGGGGCCGCCTTGCGAAACGCGGCCAATTGTGACGGGGATTTGCTTTTGGTGCACGCGCCCGGACGGGAAGCTGATTTTGTTGATAGCGGCTTCGGCATAGAGCGCTTTGATCTGATGTATAATGATTTTGTTATTGTCGGTCCAAAGCAGGATCCAGCCCAGATTGCAGGTCTGTCCGACCCGGCTCTTGCCTTGCAGAGGATAGCAGCAGCGGGCGGCCCGTTCCTCTCGCGCGGGGATGATTCCGGCACCCATATAAAAGAGCTGGCCTTGTGGCACTCTGCCGATATTGATCCCCGGCCTGCCTCTGGCCGTTGGTATCTGGAAACAGGCAGCGGCATGGGCCCAACGCTGAATGTCGCAGCTGGCAAGGATGGCTATTTGCTGGTGGACCGGGCCAGCTGGATCAGCTTTGCCAATAAACAGAATTTGGTGCTGCTCACCCAGCAACATCCAGATTTGTTCAATCAATATGGGGTGATTCTGGTCAATCCAGAAAAATGTAAATCCAGCAATTACAAAGCTGCCCGGAAATTGCAGGATTGGCTCTTGTCAGAGGCAGGCCAACAAGCAATAGCAGCCTATCGCAAGCTCAATACGCAGTTGTTTTTTCCGAACGCCGCACGCTAGGATAGCCAGAAGCAGAGGAGTAAAAGAAGATGACCCGGATGACACAGACCAGCTGGACAGCTGCCAGCGATATGGATGCAGCCTTTGAAATCCGATCTTTCGTGCCGGATACGGATCGCATCACCGAAGGGTGGGCCCCGCAGGCAGAGCAGTTTCGCAAAAGCTGGCCGCACAGCAAGCTGGGCCTGTCTTACGGCGATGATCCGCGCCAGAAGATTGACCTGTTCCTGCCCGATGGGGAGCCGCAAGGGTTGATGGTTTTTACCCATGGCGGCTATTGGGTGGCTTTTGACAATAGCTGGTGGTCGCATCTGGCCGCAGGGATGCTGGCGCATGGCTGGGCGGTGGCCCTGTCCAATTACCGGCTGGCGATACAGGTTTCGATGGAAGAGCTGGCAGGGGATGTCGCGGCGGCGATTGCGCTGGCTGGCCAGCAGGTGGCTGGGCCGATTGTGCTGACCGGTCATTCAGCAGGCGGCCATTTGACCGCGCTGATGGCCAGCTCAGACAGGCTGGCTGCTCCGCTGCGGGACAGGCTGGCGCGGGTGATGCCTATCAGCGGGCTGTTTGACTTGCGCCCGCTCTTGCAGACGGCGCGCAATAATGATCTGAAAATGACGCCAGCCAGTGCTGCCGCGCTCAGCCCGCTATTGCTGACCCCGCAGGCTGATTTTGATCTGCTCTGTGTGGTGGGCGCTGATGAGAGGCCGGAATTCCTGCGCCAGAATACCATGCTGGCCCCGGTCTGGGCCGGGCTGGGGATAGATGGCCGCGCGGTGGAGCTGGCCGGACTGCATCATTTTGATGTGATTGACGGGCTGGCCGATCCGGACAGCCTGATGTGCCGGTTTCTGGCTGGACATTAAGCGGTAGTGGCACGCTCAACAGTTTTTCTCTATCTGGTGATCCTGGTTGTCTGGTCAACCAGCTGGCTGCCGCTGTCCTGGCAGGTGGAGGCAGTGGCCCCGGAGATCGCTGTTTTCTGGCGATTTGTGCTGGCGGCCCCGCTTATGTGGCTGTTTGCCTGGCAGCGCAAGGCACCGTTGCGGGTTGCTATGGGTCAGCAAATCTGGTTTGCCGCGCTGGGATTATGCCTGTTCAGTGCCAATTTCACCCTGTTCTATTATGGCTCGCTGGGCGTTGCTTCTGGCTTGCTGGCGGTGGTTTTTTCCACCGCCTCGCTGATTAATCTGGGGCTCGATGCGCTGCGCACCCGCACCGCACCGCGCCCCTTGCTGGTTCTGGCAGCGCTGGTCGGCGCGCTGGGGGTCGGTGTGCTTTACTGGCCGGAAATCCAGCTGGGGCAGGCAGCTATGCTCAGCCTTTTGGCCTGTCTGCTCGGCACATTGTTTTTCTGTTCCGGTAATATGGTTTCGGCAGAGTTGCAACGGCGCTCGGTATCGGTGCTGACCGCGAATTGCTGGGGGATGCTGTGGGGGGTGGTCTGGCTGGGCCTGTTTGGCCTGTTTCAGGGACAGGATTTCACCCCGCCGACCAGCCTCGCTTGGCTGGCCGGTCTGGTCTGGCTGGCGGTTTTTGCCTCAGTTGTAGCGTTTTCCACCTATCTGACACTGGTTGGCCGTATCGGGCCCGGGCGGGCCGGCTATGCAACCGTGGTATTTCCGGTTTTTGCGCTGTTCCTTTCTGCCCTTTTTGAAGGTTATGACTGGTCATGGCTGACCGTGATGGGGGTGGGTTTGGTGGCGGCTGGCAATATCGTGATGCTGCGCAGCACCAGACAGCCATCTACGCGCTGAGGCTTGTCTTGCGCCCGGCCAATGGCTATGCTACGCCGGCCATTTCGGCAAAATAATAAGGATACAGGTGGAAGAGAATGACCGAAAGGCTGGAAATAGTCTGTTTTGGCAATGCAATCATGGATGTGATGGCCCCGGTGGAAGAGGGGTTTTTGGCCAGCCATACTATTCAAAAGGGGGGGATGAACCTGATTGATGAGGCGCGCGCCCTGATGCTGACCGAGGCGCTGGACAGCCCGCAAATGATCGCCGGGGGGTCTGCTGCAAACAGCGCGGTGGGGCTGGCCTGTCTTGGCAGTCGGGCCGGCTTTGTTGGACAGGTGCGCGATGATCAGCTGGGTCAGTCGCTGGTTCGCGATCTGGCTGCTAATCAGGTGCATTTTTGCGGCCAGATAGCTGAACAAGGCCCGGCGACAGCCCGCTCTATCATTCTGGTAACCCCGGATGCGGCGCGGTCCATGAACACCTATCTGGGCAGCTCTGTGCTGATGGGGCCGCAGCATATCAAGGCTGATCTGGCTGCTGATATTTTCTATTTGGAAGGGTATTTATTTGATGCCCCGCAAGGCCCGGCCCTGTTTGAGGCAGCGGCCCGTCAGGCCCGCAATTGTGGTGCACAGCTGGCCCTGTCCCTGTCAGACAGCTGGTGCGTGGAACGCCATCACGCCGCCCT
>JADHLK010000117.1 GCA_016780695.1 Alphaproteobacteria bacterium
AGCACCCGTAACAGCAAGTCAAAATGCGTGCCGGGCGGCAGAAAATAATTCAGCATGGTCGACGCCACAAACAGCAGCGTGATCAGCGGCACACCGCGCATGAACTCAATAAACATAATCGACAGGGTGCGCACAGCCAGCAATCTGGATTGTCTGCCAAGTGCCAGCAATATCCCCAGCGGTAGCGAGGCAGCAATGCCGGTTACCCCGACAATCAGGGTCAGCATAAACCCGCCAAACAAGGCTGTCTTGACCGGCGGCAGACCAAACACGCCGCCCAACAGCAGAATAGCTGTCAAAACCGGATAAAAGGCGGTGAACCAGAACATCTGGCGGCGGGCCGGAAATTTCGGCATCAAGAGCGGGCCTATCGCTACAAATAACATGAAAAAACAGAGCAATGGTCGCCAACGCTCAGTCTCTGGATAAAAGCCAAACATAAATTGTTCAATGCGCTTGCCAATCACTGCCCAGCAGGCCCCGCTATTGATCTCCAGACATTCCTGCTTGCTGCCAGCCTGCACAACCGCATCAAAGACAAACCAGCCAGATGATGAGCTGACCAGCATCCAAAGCAGCCAGACAACCACCAGGGTCATCACCGAATTGGTCAGGTTATAGAACAGATTCTGGCGCAGCCACCCTACCGGGCCGGTCGTGCCAACCGGCGGCGGCAAGGCCGGCAGGCTGGCGGTTGCGACATATCCCCTGGCGTTTTGTGATGGTGATGAAGCCATAGCCTGCCCCTAGCGTCCGACCAGCCGCACGCGGCTGTTATACCAGTTCATGAAAGCGGAAATTATCAGCGAGATGATAAGGTAAATTCCCATCACCATCAGCATGGCCTCCATCTCCCGGCCTGTCTGATTGAGTGTAATTCCGCCCAGCGTTGCCACAATATCCATATAGCCGATGGCAATCGCCAGCGAGGAATTCTTGGTCAGATTAAGATATTGCGAGGTCAGCGGCGGAATGATAATGCGGCGCGCCTGCGGCAAAATCACTTCATTCATCACCTGATTGGGCCGCAAGCCAATCGCCTCAGCCGCCTCTCTCTGGCCTTTATCCACCGCGATAATACCGGCGCGCACAATCTCTCCGATAAAGGCAGCGGTATAGATGGAGAGCGCAAAGGTAAGGGCCACAAATTCCGGTGGCAGCTGGATACCACCGCGGAAATTAAAACCTTTCAGGGCCGGAAAGCTGAGTGAAATGGGCTGGCCAGCTGCAAAAAAGGCCAGCAGCGGCAGCAAAATCCAAATCGCCAGATTGACCCGGAATACCGGCAGCTGCATCCCGGACTGGCGCTGGCGGGCACGGGCATAGCGGGCGAATCCGACCGAGAAAAACAGCGCGGCCACCACCCCCAGCCAGACAAGCCAGATACCTGTCTCGGCTATCGGCTTTGGCACATAAAGCCCGCGATTGGTCAGAAACAGCACCTCACCAACGGTCAGCGCCTTTTTCGGGTGCGGCATGGTATTCACGATAATCCCGTGCCAAAGCAGGATATGCAGCAACACCGGCACATTGCGGGTAAATTCGATATAGACATAAGCCAGCTTGCTGATCAGCCAGTTGCGCGACAGCCGCGCAACCCCCAGCACAAATCCCAGCACCGTCGCCAGCACAATACCGACACCGGCAACCAGAAAAGTATTCAGCAAGCCCACTATCGCAGCGCGCAAATGCGTCGATCTGTTGGTATATTCGATCAGCGTCTGGTTGATATCATAGCCAGCTGGCAGCATCAGGAAATCAAAGCCAAATCCCTTGTTCAGCGTGGCAAAATTGCTGATCACATTGCTGATCAGCCAGGAAAAACAGGCAAAGAAAGCGACCAGAACAAATATCTGGATCAAAATGCCGCGCGATTGCTCATTGCGCCAAAGGGAACTGAAATATGACATCTTGGGATGCCTCTTTACCGATCTGGGGCCGTGCGGCCGGACACTTAAAAAATACAGTCATTCAAAGAAGAACAGCCCTTCTCCGGTTAAGGGAAAAGGGCTGTTCGTCGCATTCAGATAGTTATTTTACCGGCGGGATATAGTGCAGGCCGCCATCCTTGGCCAGCGCGTTGATACCGCGCGACAGGCCCAGCTTGGTGCTCTTGCCCAGATGCCGCTCAAAGGATTCGCCATAATTGCCGACCTGGGTGATGATGTTGTAAGCCCAGTCAGGCGACAGGCCCAATGTTGTCACACCCTGCAATTCCTCAACACCAAGCAGACGGCGGATTTCCGGGTTTTCGGACCCCTTCATCTCATCTGCATTCTGTGAGGTAATGCCCAGCTCTTCAGCAACCATCATGGCTTTCAAAGTCCAGGAAGCAATATCAGCCCACTGGTCATCGCCATGACGCACGACCGGGCCCAGCGGCTCTTTGGAGATAACTTCCGGCAGCACCACATGGTCATTCGGATTGTCAAAAGCAGCTTTGGTTGCGGCCAGACCGGATGCGTCTGTTGTGTAAACATCACAGCGGCCAGCCAGATAGTTGGCCTGTGCTTCAGCGTTGGTCGCAATCGGCACCGGCTCATAGCTAATATTGTTCAGCGAGAAATATTCGGCCAGATTCAGCTCAGTCGTGGTGCCGGTCTGGATGCAGACAGAAGCCCCGTCCAGCTCAGTCGCAGAGCTGACACCCAGAGAGGCCGGAACCATGAAGCCCTGACCATCATAATAGTTCACCCCAACGAAAGTCTGCTGCAGGTCAACATCGCGGCTGAAAGTCCAGGTTGTGTTACGGGACAGGATTTCTCCCTCGCCCGCACGCAGCTTGGTAAAGCGCTCAGCTGTGGTGGACGGCACAAAGCCAACCGCCCCGGCATCGCCCAGAACAGCCGCTGCAACAGCCCGGCAATAGTCAATGTCAAAGCCTGACCAGACACCCTGATCATTCGGTGCAGCAAAGCCAGCAAGACCAGTATTCACGATACAGGTCAATTCACCTTTGGCCCGCACATCATCCAATGTAGCGGCCCCTGCCGTCCCGGCCAGCGCGATGCTGGCAAGCCCGGCAACCATCCATGAAGTTTTCTTCATTTCATCCCTCATATGATTCTGATTGTTATTTTGCAAAGGTCTGCTGCCCCCCCGCTTTGCAGAAGACTCCACACATTCGACTATTTTGAACAGAAGATCAGCCGTTTGACAAGTTTTTCTTTGATATTATTGCGTCTTTTTGTGTTTTTCTTTCCAAAAACTGCGCTTTTTCGACTCTTGACAAATACGCCAACTGGCAGGAACACTGAAAACCGGGGCACCCCCCTTCTGGCGCAGGCTGGAAGCTGACTAAAACCAAGAGAACAGGTTAGGGCGGAACGGCACTGACAAGGCCGGCCTTGACAGCAGAGGGCAAGATGGGTGGACATATCCAGACAACAGAAAAAGATGCGCTGATTCTGATTGATATTCAGAATGATTTTTGTCCCGGCGGGGCCTTGGCGGTGCCAGAAGGTGACCGGGTGGTGGCGGCGGCCAACCAGCTGATGGGCCGCTTCTCGCTTGTCGCCTTCAGCCAGGATTGGCATCCGCCCGGGCATAAATCCTTTGCCTCTGCCCATGCCGGGAAAAGCCCGTTTGAAACCACGCAAATGCCCTATGGCACCCAGATTCTCTGGCCTGATCACTGTGTGCAGGGAACATCCGGGGCTGCTTTTCACCAAGCGCTTGATGAAAACCGGGCCAGCATTGTTATCCGCAAGGGCAGCAACCCGGATATTGATTCCTATTCCACCTTTTATGAAAATGACCGCAAGACCGCGACCGGGCTGGCCGGCTATCTGAAACAGCGTGGTATTGAGCGGATTTTCGTGGCCGGGCTGGCTTGGGAATATTGTGTTGGTTTTTCAGCGCTCGATGGCCGGGCTGAAGGGTTTGAGGTATTTTTTGTAGAAGATGCCACAGGGGCCTTCCGAAATGACGATTTTGCCCCGATGAATGGCCAGCTGCAAGCAGCCGGTGTCCGGCATATCCAATCCAGCGATATCAGCTAATCCGCCTGACCAGCTCGGTTTTTCAGCTGCCTCGCTTGGTCAAATCAAGGGCAAACATCGCCTCATTGCGCCGGTTGAAAGGCAGGGTAAAAGGCCCGTTATAGGTGGCCTTGACTGGCGGGCCAAGCGGCGTGAGCCCGTCGCGCTCCATCATTTGCCGGAGCAGCTGGTGGTGGCGGATAAAATTCCCGTCAGAGGCGTGGCCTGAATAGGTGATAACGGCGAAATACTGCGCTGGCAGCAATTTGATAGAGACCGCCGGGTTGGTTGGTCTGGGCGCGCTCTCAGCTGTGAATTCTGGCGGCAGGAAAAACTGCATCACCTTTTGCCCGCCGGCCTGCTGTTGAGCAACCGGGGCGGTCATCCTTATTTTCACCGATTCGGTAACCGGCACGGTCATAGCCAGTTTTTGCGCCGAGATATTGGCCCCGGAAATATAGCTGAACAGGGTTTGAAAGCCGCTTCCCTCGCCGCGATAGGCCACCTCCGCCACCAGCCGCGGGGCATACAGCCTGACCTCATAGCTGGCCTTGCTAGCTACCAGATGATAGGGGGGCTCATCATAGGCCATGGCAGGCCCAAGCGGCAAAGCCGCGAGCAAAAAGACAATAAGGGTCACACATTTTTTAATAATTATCTTCATCTTTTGGGTGATTATCCCGTTGGTTCAGTCCTGTCTGTCCTATACAATCAAAACCAGCTGCCGGATCACATCCAGAAGGTCAGCTGGCCCGGATTGACAGGCTGGCCCGGATTTGATGGAGTTTTGCCAGATTTAAGGAGCATGGTTTGCGAGCTCTACAAGCTAGAAAAATAATGCAGCGCGGATTTTTGCTGTTGTTTTGGCTGTTATTTTGGCTGGCAGCACCCGCTCTGGGCCGGGCCGAGATCCTCACTGGCGATCAGGGCAGCCGCCTCAACGCGGCTATCATCAGCAATTTTGATGCTCCCTGGGCGATGAGCTTTATCAATTCAGATGAGCTGCTGGTCACCACAAAGCCGGGCCAGCTCTGGCTGGTCAGCCGCACTGGCGAGAGGCAGGCTGTTGGCGGGCTGCCGCAGATTGTTACCGGCGGTCAGGGCGGCCTCGGTGATATTGTCCCGCATCCGGATTTTGCCAGCAATCAGCTGGTTTATCTCTCTTTTGTAGCCTCT
>JADHLK010000118.1 GCA_016780695.1 Alphaproteobacteria bacterium
GTCTCGGTCAAGGCCACCACCACCGAACAGCTGGGCTTTCTGGGGCGCGGTGAGGGTATCGCGGCCATGGCCCAGGCCGCTATTGAGGTGCCTGCATGACGCGGTTTTTGCGCCAGATAGCGACTTTGGGGCCGGTTGGCTCCTTACCAGCCCCGGGCACGGCCGGATCGTTGGTTGCGCTGATCGCTGGCTGGGCGATCCTCAGCCAGGCGGGCTGGCTATGGCTGCTATTGGCAGCGGTGCTGGCCACCATGCTCGGCTGGTGGGCAGCTGAAACCTACGCCAATGCAACAGGCAAGAGCGATCCCTCGGAAGTGATTATTGATGAGGTGGCTGGCCAGTTCTCAGTGCTGCTGGTGCTGCCTGAGGTCACTTTTTTCTGGCTGCTGGCCGCTTTTATTTTGTTCCGCCTGTTTGATATTGTCAAAATCTGGCCGGTCAGCGCGGCTGAAAAACTGCCCGGCGGGCTGGGCATCATGGCAGATGATATTGTGGCAGCCGGGCTGGCCGGAATGTGCCTGCTAGGAATACAGGCGATGCTGATATGAGCAGCCGGACTATAAACGCGCTGGCCGCCCGGCTGGTTGCCAGCTTGCAGGACAGCAAGGCCATGCTGGTCACGGCAGAGAGCTGCACCGGCGGTCTCATCGCTGCGGCGATAACTGATATTGCAGGCTCCTCGGCGGCGCTGGACCGGGGGCTTGTCACCTATTCCAATCAGGCAAAAACTGACTTGCTGGGCGTGCGCCCCCAGACGCTGGCAGAATGGGGGGCCGTTTCTGAGCAAACTGCAGCCGAGATGGTATCCGGCGCGTTGCAGGCTTGTCCGGCAGCTGAATATGCGGTGGCGGTAACCGGCATTGCCGGACCCGGCGGCGGCACTGTGGATAAGCCGGTCGGGCTGGTTTGGCTGGCCGTGCAAAAACGCGGCCAGAAAGCGCGCATCAGCCAGCTTGACCTGACCGGCACCCAAACAGGCGAGCAAACAGATGATGTCCGGGCAGCGGTGCGCGAAAAGACTGTCGAGGCGGCGCTTTCCGCCCTGCTTCAGCTGGCAAGGAAGGACAGCTCAGGCGATAGCTGAAACCGCTTCCCTTTTAAGCCAGCCAGCCAATCAATCAGCAGCCAGCCGGTCTGCCCGGCCATAAAGATCATCGGCCCGTCTCTCAAAGGCGCGCACCATCCGCTTGACCGCCTCGGTAAAAAGGCTTTCCATCACGGTTTGCAGCAAGCGCGAGCGAAATTCAAAATCAACATAGAAATCAATCTCACATCCGTCAGGATGCGGCTTAAATATCCATTTATTTTTCAGATATTTGAATGGGCCTTCTGCATATTCCACATAAATTTCTAAATACTCTTTATCCAGCGTTACATAAGAGGTAAAACGCTCTTTGAATGCCTGAAAGCCGATGATCAGATCAGCGACCAGCTTTTCCTCATCCTGGCTACGAATACGCGCCGCCAGACACCAGGGGAGAAATTCTGGATAATGCTGCACGCCAGCGACCAGATCAAACAGCTGTTCCGGCTGATGGCGGATAACCCGTTTTTCGGCATGAACGGTCATCCGGCCAGCGCTGCCTGACGGGCACTTCTCAGCGCGGCAAAGTCACTATCCGCATGATAGGAGGAGCGCGTTAGCGGGGTTGAGGCCATCATCAAAAACCCTTTTGCCTGGCCAGTTTTATCATAATGGCTGAATTGATCAGGCGTAACAAAACGGTCCACCGGGGCGTGTTTCGGCGTTGGCTGGAGATATTGGCCAATAGTCATAAAATCAACATCCGCGCTGCGCAAATCATCCATCACCTGCAAAACCTCCTCATCTTCTTCTCCCAGCCCAACCATGATACCGGATTTGGTGAAGATAGAGGCATCCAGCTTCTTCACCGCAGCCAGAATCGACAGCGAATGAAAATAGCGCGCCCCCGGCCGAACCGAGGGGTAGAGGCGCGGCACTGTCTCCAGATTATGGTTAAACACATCTGGCCGGGCCTCTGCCACCCTTTCCAGCGCGCCGGGTTTGCGCAAGAAATCCGGCGTTAACACCTCTATCGTGGTCACTGGCGAGGCAGCCCGCACAGCCGCTATGGTGCGGGCGAAATGAGCCGCCCCGCCATCATCGAGATCATCCCGGTCAACTGAGGTAATCACCACATGGGCCAGACCCAGCCGGGCCACCGCAACCGCTACATTTTCCGGCTCATGCGGGTCCAGCAGATCCGGCCGCCCGGTCGCCACATTGCAAAAGGCACAGGCACGGGTGCAGACGGAGCCTAAAATCATCATCGTCGAGTGTTTTTTCGCCCAACATTCCCCGATATTGGGGCAGGCCGCTTCCTCACAGACGGTGACCAAATCCAGATCCCGCATCAGCTGGCGGGTTTCTTCAAAAGCACCTGATTGCGGGGCACGCACACGCAACCAGTCTGGCCGGGCCGGCTGCGGCCTGTCCGGATTGCGCCGTTTTTCAGGATGGCGGGCAGCCCCGGTTTTCGCATTCGGTTGCGGCATGGTTAATCCTTGAACAAACTGGCCGATAGCCCCCTAGAAATGGATCGCCCGGTCGAACGCGTCAAGCACAGATTCATGCATCGCTTCTGACAGGGTGGGATGCGGGAAAATTGTTTGCATCAGCTCTGTTTCCGTGGTTTCCAGCTGGCGGGCTATCGCATAGCCTTGAATAAGCTCGGTCACTTCCGGCCCGATCATATGCGCGCCCAGCAAGGCCCCGGTATCCGCATCAAACACCGTCTTGATCAAACCCTGATCCTCGCCCATCGCAATCGCCTTGCCATTACCAAGGAACGGGAAGCGCCCAACCCGCAGCTTGAAGCCGGCCTGCTTGGCGGCTTCCTCACTCAACCCGACAGAGGCAATTTGCGGACGGCAATAGGTGCAACCGGGAACCGAATTATCAGCTATCGGATGCGCGCCCTTAACTGCGGCAATCTTCTCAACACAGATTATACCTTCATGACTGGCTTTGTGCGCCAGCCAAGGCGGGCCGGTCACATCGCCTATTGCATATACGCCCGGCTCTGCGGTGGCACAATAGCCATCTGTCTGGATATGGCCACGATCCACCTTCACAGCGGTTTTCTCCAGCCCCAGATTTTCCGTATTGCCGGTAATGCCAACTGCCATAATCAACTTTTCGGCTTTCAGCTCTTGCGGTTTGCCATCAATTTCCAGCTGCGCTGTGACGCCGGATTTCGCCCGCTCCAGCCCGGTCAGCTTGACAGATGTCATAATCTTGATGCCGCGCGCTTCAAAGGCTTTGTGGGCCAAGGCAGAAATCTCGGCATCCTCGGCATTCAAAATCCGATCCAGCGCCTCTATCACTGTGACCTGAACACCCATATCCGCATAAAAGCTGGCAAATTCGATACCAATCGCCCCGGAGCCTACCACAATCAGCGATTTTGGCATCCTGTCCGGCACCATCGCCTCTTTATAGGTCAGCACCTGCTGGCCATCAGCTTCCAGACCGGGCAGCTGGCGGGCCCGCGCCCCAGTGGCCAGAATTACATTTTTTGCTCCGATCAGCTGGTTTGCCTTGCCGGAAATTTCTATTTTGTGGCCTGCCTTATCACGACCAGCCAGGCGCGCTGTTCCGTCAATTACTGCTATCTTGTTCTTTTTCAGCAAATGCGCCACCCCGCCGGACAGCCTTTCTGCCACCTTGCGGGACCGGGCCACAACCTTATCCAGATTGATGGAAACCTCGCCTGATATTTCAATGCCGAAATCCGCCATTTCACCCAGATTATGCCGTAATTCTGCCGCCCGCAGCAAAGCCTTGGTCGGAATACAGCCCCAATTCAGGCAAATGCCGCCCAAATGCTCTTTTTCGATCAGCACGGTTTGCAGCCCCAGCTGTGCCGCCCGGATAGCTGCTACATAGCCGCCCGGCCCGCCGCCAATCACCGCCAGATCATAGGTTTTTGCCTCAGCCATCTTGCCTGACCTTTCGCTTACAACAGCATGGTGACGGGATTTTCAACAAATCCCTTGAAAGATTGCAGCCATCTGGCCCCCAGCGCGCCATCGACAATGCGGTGGTCAGCAGACAAGGTCACCTTCATCATCGTGGCAATAGCAATCTGGCCATCGCGCACAACCGGCTTTTCCTCGCCTGCCCCGACAGCCAGAATAGCGGCTTGCGGCGGGTTGATAACAGCAGCGAATTCCTGCACCCCGAACATCCCCAGATTGGAGATGGTAAAGCCCCCGCCGGTATAATCCTGCGGTGCCAGCTTGCCCTCTCTGGCCTTTTCAGCCAGCGATTTTGTCAGCTCCGACAGCTCTGCCAGACCAAGGCTTTCTACCGAGCGGATGATCGGCGTGATCAGCCCGCCCTCTATGGCCACCGCCATGGAAATATCAGCCCGGTCAAAATAGCGGCAGCCCTCCTCCTCATACCAGCCATTGACCTCTGGAACTGCTTTCAGGGCCATGCCAGCCGCCCGGATAATCATGTCATTTACAGATATTTTTATGCCGTCCGGCGCAGTTTCATTCAGCGCCTTGCGACTAGCCAGAAGTTGGTCGATACAACATTCCACTGTGAGATAGAAATGCGGGGCTTCTTGTTTGGATTGCTGCAAACGCTGAGCAATCGTTTTGCGCATGGCACTATGCGGCACAAAGCGCTCACCTGCCGCGGCCAGACTGCCAGCAGCTGCTCTGCCAGCAGATTGGCTGCTGCCTGCGGCCGCGGTTGCCAGAGCCTCCTCTATATCGGCCCGAATAATGCGGCCATGCGGCCCGCTGCCAGTCAGGCCGGATAAATCCAGATCATTCTGTGCGGCGATACGGCGGGCCAGCGGGCTGGCGAAAAGCCGGTTTGTGGTCTGCTTCGGCTGGGCCGGACCAGCTGGTTTTTCAGCTGGTTGAGGCGGGGCTGGGTCCGCCGGGGATGGTTCCGCTGGGGCTGGATCGGCTGGTGCTGGTTGGGGCGGGGCTGGCGGTTCGCCAGCCGCGTTCGGCACAGTCAGGCTGTCCAGATCCTCGCCTTCCCCCGCCAAAAGCGCGATAGGCTGGTTAACCGGCACATTGGCGCTGCCTTCGGCGACAAGTTTTTTTGCCAGAATACCATCTTCTATCGCTTCCACTTCCATCG
>JADHLK010000119.1 GCA_016780695.1 Alphaproteobacteria bacterium
TCACACACCTGTCACACAGAGATTGACCAAACGGGCATTTTCATGAGAATCTACACCAATGTTGAAATATGGTGTGGCAGCTATAAAAAGGCAGTTTTACTTGAAAAACAATGGTAGCGGAGGAGGGACTCGAACCCCCGACACGCGGATTATGATTCCGCTGCTCTAACCTGCTGAGCTACTCCGCCCCGGGCCTCGCCGCCCGTTGCTGGCACAAAGCCAAAGGCGGCGATTAACGGGCTTTGTGATAGTGTGTTTGCCAGAGCCGGTCAAGTGCTGATTTCGCCCGGCTACCCGGCAGGCTTCTGGCCATCCTTGGCTTTGGCAGCTGGGCCCAGAATGCGGTCGGCCTCGCTGCCCAGCCAGTCCGGGCTGAACAAATCGCGGATCAGCCCGGGGGTGAGCAGGGACACCGGATTCACCTCTACCGTGGGGTCATCGACCGAACCGCGATAGGTAAATTGTGTGGCAAACAGCCCCGATTTATCAATGCCGGTTAGCAGCTGGCCCAGCAAGGGCAGGCTGCCAATGATCTCGCTCAGCTGGTTGACCGGCACCAGATTGCCGCTGACATCCACCTGCCGGCTGTTGCGGTCATAGCTGCCCACCATCGCGATCCCCAGCGCGGCCCCGGAGGCACGCACAGATTCTATCCGGTGCACCCCGTCCTTGCTGCTGAACCGCGCCTCGCCGCGGGCAAAGCCAGTGCCATCGCCTTCTACCAGCGCATAGAGCCCGGCCAGCGACAGCACTGAAAAGGCCCGCACCGCTGCCGGCGCTTCGCGCACCCGAAAATCTGTAATATCAATCACCGTGTCAAATTCGCTCAAGTCGCTGGACGGAAACTGATTGACCAGCACCATCTCGCCGCCCAGAATCGCATCTGTAACCCCCAGCCCCTTTAGCACCAGGCCGGCATTGCCGGTCTTGATCTCCAGCCTGCCGGACACGCCGGATCGCGGCGAGGTAAAGCTGAGCTGCGCCTCGCCACCCCCCACCAGACCCACCCCGGACAGGCGCTCGCCGCCCTGCGGGCCGAACCGGGCCTCAATACTGGCCTCAGACAGCAGCGGGGCACCATCTGCCAAGAGCGCGCCTTGCAGCTGCACAAGCCCATTGCCGCTGGCATCTGTCGCCCCCACCAAATGGCCGGAGAGCGCAAAATTATTATCAACCTGAATCAGCCCGGCGGTAATATCGAGCGCCAGTGCCCGCCCCTCTGACAGCCCGTCCCCGCGGCGCAGGCTGGTCAGATCCACCCGGTTCCCCTCAGCGCTGATCTGCATGGTGCCATCGCCCAGCCGTTCCAGCAACAGCTGGTCAATATCCTGACCGGGCAGTTTCAGCGGCGCCACAAAGCCGCCCTGCAGCTGCCCATCACTGGCAAAAATCAGCCGCCCGGCTGCGTTCAGCGAGCCAAGGGCCAGCTCAATATCTTCAGCCGCCTCAATGCGGCCATTGACCAGCTGTAGCTGCAGGCTGGCGCGGCCCGGCTCGCCGGATTGCTTGGCCCAGCTAATCTGCGGCACATCAATGCCGGTCGCGTCCAGCAAAATGGTTATATCCACCTGTTGGCGTCGGTCTAATGCAGGTCCTACTGCCAGCTGCAAGCCAGTCTGCCCGCTTAAGGCAAGGCCGGTATAATCGCTCAGGATTTTGGTAACCCCCGCATCGGGGTCAAGACGCAAGCGCAAGCTGGCAGCCCGGCCATCCGGGCTGGTAACTGAAAAGCTGGCCGGCAGCCCAGATACCAACCCGCTCCCGGTTGCAGTCAGCTGGTTGCCGGATTGGCTGAGGATTAAATCTGCTGCGTCCAGATCATGGCCCATCGGCAAGCCGGCAACAGACAGGCCGCTTATATCGGATTCAGAGCTCAGCGTTTCAATACGCAATCTATTGTTTTGTAACAGGCTGCTGGCTGTTATCCGGCTGACCATCTGGCCCGCTTTTAGATCGAGCGCGGCCAGCGCGGGTGGCAATTTTTGCACCGCTTCATCCTGCAGAAAATCGCGCACCGCCTGCACCGGGGCCGCACCAATCCCCTGCATAGAAACCTGACGCGGTTGGTCCGGCGGGCCGAGAGCCGGAGCCATCTCAATGCGCCCACTTGACAGGCTGATTTCCCCCATCTGTCCGGTTTCAATATCTACCAGCACCCGGTCATCTGCGATGCTGAGACGGAAATCTGTATCAGTGATACGCGGGCTGTCATCCACCCATTGATAGGCCGCCCCCTGCCAGAAAAACTGGCCGGACATTGCCGTTACCTGCTGGAATGGGGGGGCGGTAAAATCATAGCTGAAATCAAGGCTTGCCCCCTTGACCCGGCCACCGGCAAACCGCTTTTTAACCCAGGCAGAGGTGCGGCGGCCAAATTGCGGCGGCCACAGGGCTTTGAGAATTTCAGCATCAATCTGCGGGCTGGAGAGCTGACCCTGCAGCTGCTGCAGCTGATTTTTCTGCAAGCGCAGCTGGCCGCTGAACGCCGCCCGGCCCGCCTCGCCCAGATCCAGCTCTATGCCAGTGATGTCAAGCTGATCCGCCTGCCAGCGCAGCCGGGAGCGGGCCTCTTTTATGGCGATTGTTTCTGGATAAGTCTCAACTGAAATATAGCCCTGTGCCAAGTTGGCATCGAGGGTCAGCAAATCTATCTGGCCGCCCGGTCCCATTTTCAGATCCAGCGCCCCGGACAGCGTGCCAACGGCTGAACTGTAGGGGCCATGCGACAGGCTGAGCCGGGTGGAATCAAACGCCCCGTTTAAGGCCAGTTTTGCGATATCCAGCTTTTCGCGTGCCCGGTCATAGCTGGCCTCTGTTTCCAGCAGCAAGGTTGCAAAACGCCCGGAATCCAGACGCTTTTCCATATCAGCAAAGCCTCGCGGGCGCTGATTTTCCGGCCAGAGGGGCAACAGCTGCTGAAAGCTCATATCCTCAGCCAGCAAGCGACCGGAAAACTGCAAGCGCGGAGCAGAGAGATCGCGCAGCTGCCCATTCAGCGATAGCTTATGCCCGTCCTCCATCTGCAAGACTGCCTCAGACAGATTCAACAAATCATCTGCCCGTGACCAGGCAAAATCAAAGCCAAGGCTTTCATAGCCCGCCCACGCCTCTGGTAGGCCGGCCGTGCGTAAATCCTCACCCAAATCCCCCTGCAGCAGGGCCAGCCTGCCCGAAGCCAGCTCCAGCTGACGCCCATCCAGGGTCAGGCTCACAGCCCCGTCTATCTGACCGGCATCCAGCATCAAAGCCCAGCGCTGTGGCAGCAGCCGATCCAAACCGGCCGGGTGAAATTCTGTCAGCGTGCTGTCCAGCTGCCAATAATTGGAAAACAGATTGCCTTCAAAGAGGGTGCTTGCGCGCCCCCCTTCCGGCTGTTGCAAACTGAGCCGGCCTGTTATCGCTGCCGGATTCTGGGCATCCAGGCTGAGGCGGCTGTCATTGAATACCAGCTGAACAGGTGGCGCAACCGAGGAATCAGTGATCACGAGCTTGCTCGCCTGAATATCAATCTGGCGCAAGCCAATTTGCTGGCTGGCCGAAAAAGCCGGTTGCGCTTGCGGGCCGGAAAATAACAGCCAGCCTGCCCCGGACTCAGCCTCAGCCAGCCCCCAGCCCCGATTATCATGATAGAGGTCAAGCTCTAGCCCAGTGACCGACAGCCTTTCCGGCAGGCCAGTCACAAGGCTGCTCATGCCAAAAAACATTTCCCCATTGGGCAGGCGCATCTGCTGGCCGGCATAGGAAACCGAAACCGCCCCCATCTTTACCGACAGCGGCGTCAGGTCCGCATGAAAGGCCCAATCCAGCGTGCCAATCTCAACCGACAGGCCGGGCAACGCCCGCAGCAAGGCCCCCTCCAGCAGCTTTGCCGGGCCGCCCTTGGCAAAAATATAGGCCAGCCCGCCAGACAGCACCGCACCAAAGAGTAAAAATATCAGCAGGACAGGCAGCAGGAAGGTTCTGAAAAAACGATGTTTTTTCGACGAGGCGGGCATTTCATCACTGTTTTTGGGCACGCCACACTCCAAAGCCGGGCCGGTTCACTCTATATTTTGCATAACTGGACAATCTAGGCTAGTCTCTGGCCAATGCTTTTGTTCGCCAAAACGCCTTTTATGCAACAAATTTAACAAAAAATCCAAGGAGACAAGATGATGCTGGAAGTTGGCAATCCGGTGCCGGATTTTACCGTGCCCACCGATACAGGCAGCTTTAACCTGTCTGAAATGCGTGGCAAAAATGTTGTCATTTTCTTTTTCCCGAAAGCAGATACCAGCGGCTGCACGGCCCAATCCATCGCTTTTTCCCAGCTGCAAGCTGAATTTGATGCCGCGAATACGGTTATTCTTGGCCTGTCCAAAGATACGCCGCAAAAACAGGCCAAATTCCGCGCCAAGCATAATCTGACCTGCCTGCTGGGGGCGGATCATGAAACCGATATTTGCGAGCAGTTCGGCGTTTGGGTGGAAAAATCCATGTATGGCCGCAAATATATGGGCATACAAAGGGCAACCTTTCTGATCGGACCGAATGGCAATCTGAACCATGTCTGGCCAAAGGTTAAAGTGCCCGGCCATGCCGAGGCGGTGCTGGCCGAGGTGCAGGCGGGCGGCTGAGCAGCCACCTTTTTGCAGACCCAATCAAGAGCCGGGCAATGACAGCAAATTTGCAGCCGCAAAACCGGCCTGATAATGGCCCAAAGGATATTGGCCCAAAAGATATTGGCTCGGCCACACTGGCCTGTTTTCTTGCCGCTGATGCTGTGCAAAAAGCCGATCAGGTGCGTCAGCTGGCCAGCCGCCTTCGGGCCGGCGAATTTACCAGCTTGCAGCCGCTCATCATGCCAACCCGTCCGGGCCGACCAGCCGCCCCGGCCCTGCTGCCGCCCGGCAAAGTGCCGCGCCGCCGCATCTCCGCCAGCCCCAGCGGGCGTATCGCCCTGCTGCACGCGATAGCGCATATAGAGCTGAACGCGATTGATCTGGCCCTTGATATGGCCGGGCGCTATGGGGCAGAGGCGATGCCCTTTGATTTTGTGCGTGACTGGATAGCGGTGGCAGATGATGAGGCGCGTCAT
>JADHLK010000120.1 GCA_016780695.1 Alphaproteobacteria bacterium
CCTCCACCCGTGACTGGTTCGATTTCAACGCCCGCAAGGTCACGCCAAAACGCGAATGCACCAGCACACACAGCAACAGCGCGGTCAGCGCCAGAGCCGCCACAATCATGTAATAGAGGCTGAGCGGGGCCCAGAGATCAATAAACACAAAATCGGACCGGTTCATCACCATCCCGTCATCACCGCCAAACTGTTCCAGCGAGACAAAGAAAAAATACAGCATCTGGGCAAAGGCCAAAGTGATCATGATGAAATAGATGCCGCTGGTCCGCAGCGACAAAAAGCCGATAATCATGCCGGTCACCGCACAAATCCCCAGCGCCAGCGCGATCTGGAGCCAGCCATTATCCAGCCCGTAAAAATTGGCAATACCTGTCACATAGGCTCCGATACCGATAAAGGCCGCATGGCCGAACGAGACCATCCCGCCATAGCCCAGCACCAGATTAAGCCCCATCGCTGCCATGCCCAGCAGCATAATCCGCATCGCCACATCATTCCAAAAAGGTAAATCCGCCAGTGTCGTATAAATCGGAAACAGCGCGAAAAGCAGCACTATCAGCCATAATAGCGGTGCAGCGGTGAACCAGCCCTTAATCAGTTTCATCAGCTGCCTCCCCTAGCCCTTGGGCGGAAACAGGCCGGTGGGCCGGAACACCAGCACCACTGCCATCAAAATATAAACCGCCATTGAGGCCAGCGCCGGCCCGGCCCCGTCTGCCGCCGCCTGATCCATAAAGCTGCGCAGAATGACCGGTAGCAGAACCCGCCCCATCGTATCCACAATTCCGACAATCACGGCGGCAATGAACGCCCCCCGCACAGAGCCGATACCGCCGATAATAATCACCACCAGCGAGAGGATAAGCAGCCCCTCCCCCATGCCCGGCTCCACCGCGGTCAGCGGCCCCAGCATCATGCCAGCCAGCCCGGCAAAAGTCGCGCCAGCCGCAAAAATCAGCCGGAATAACAGCCGGATATTGATACCCAGAGCGGCGGTCATCTCCGGATTGCTGGCCCCGGCCCGCACCATTGCCCCGATGCGGGTGCGCGCAACAAACAGGCCGATCAGGATAGCACAGGCCAGCCCCACCCAAATCACCGAGAAGCGAAAAGCCGGATAAGGCATATCCGGCATCACCATAACAAAACCGGACAGTGAATCCGGCAGGTTGAAAAACAGCGCACCCGGCCCAAAACCAATGCGCACCGCCTCATTGAAAAACAGGATTAGCCCAAAGGTGGCTAAAACCTGTTCCATGTGGTCGCGCTGGTAGAGATGGCGGATTATAACCAGCTCCAGCACAATACCGAATAGAAAGGTCACCGGAATGGCCAGCAATACACCCAGATAGAAATTGCCGGTCAGAGCGGTCAGAACCGTGGCCGCATAAGCCCCTATCATCACCTGCGAGCCATGCGCCAGATTCACAAAATCCATAATACCCAGAACCAGCGTCAAGCCGGCCGCTATCAAAAATAGCGTCACGCCAGTCTGAAAACCGTTAAAAATCTGCTCTAGAATAAGGGCAAAGGTCATTGTTTTAATTCAGTTCTTTTTCGACATCCTTAAAATCAGACAGACTGGCCGGGAAACCGGCCAGCCTGAAGATGTGCAAGACAGGCCGTCAATGCCTGCCTGAAGCTGTGCTAGAATTTGCAGTCCTTGGCATAGGAATCTGCATAATCCTCAAACACGGTGCCAACTGTCTTGACAGTGACCACCCCGTCCGCATCCTTGACCACTTCGCGCAGATAGAAATCCTGAATCGGGAAATGGTTGGTATTCATTTTCAAGTTACCGCGTGTGGTCGGGATATTGCCAGCAGCCAGCACCTTGCGCATGGCTGCTGTGTCGGTTGACCCGGCCTTGCCCACCGCATAATCAATCGCCATGATCGCATCATAGGCCTGCGAGGCATAATAGGACGGGTAGCCGCCAAATTTTGCCTTGTAATCAGCGACAAATTTTTTGTTAATCGCGTTATCAATATCCGGTGACCAGGACTGCGTATGGCGAGAGCCAAGCGCCGCATCCTTAATCGCCGGCAAGGTAGTTGAATCAGTGGTGAAAACGCTAAACAGCTTGGACACCGAATTCATATTTGCCTGGTTCCACTGCTTGACAAAATTCACGCCCATCCCGCCTGGCTGAAAGACCATGGTGGCCTCTGGATTTGCCGCACGCAAGGCAGACAGTTCCGCCTGAAAGTCAGTCTGGCCCAGCTGGGTATATACCTCAGCAGCGATCTTGCCCTTAAAGGTAGATTTGAAGCCGGTCAGCATATCCTTGCCTGCCTGATAGTTTGGTGCCATCAGATAGACTTCCTTCACACCCTGATCCTGCATATATTTGCCCATCGCCGCAGGGGTCTGGTCATTCTGCCAGGACAGCGAGAAGAAATTTTCATGGCAGCCTGCACCCGCCACAGTGGACGGCCCGGCATTGGCACTGATCAACAGCTTGCCAGAGCGGGTCACCTGCTGGTGAATCGCTACCAGCAAATTTGACCAGATAACACCGGCTACCACATCCACCTTATCGCTCTTGATAAAGCGGTTGGCCAGCTGCTTGGCCACATCCGGCTTACGCTGATCATCCATGATGATCACTTCGCCCGGCATCCCGCCCAGCTTGCCGCCCAGATGTTCCATTGCCAGCTTAACAGCATTTTCCTGCTGCTTGCCAATAACCCCAGCTGAACCAGACAAGGTTGTCATAAACCCTACCTTAACCGTGTCAGCAACAGCAGGCGCGGCAATCATTGCACCGGCCAGCGCCGTAGAAAGTATCAGTTTTTTCATTGTTTCCTCCAAAAGTCAGTGCTTTTTTTTCAGTTCTGTTCCATCCTACCCTATCGGAATTCGGCCCTAAACAAGTGGCCTAACCAGAACCATCAAAGCGCAATTCAACCCTACAGTAAAGCTCTGGAAATTAAAATAATAGTCTTTATTTTTCAGATGGCTTGCGGTGATTTGATCCGCTTCCCCGCACAAGTTACCAGCCCGAAAGGCCGCGATTACGAACGGCAAAACCGGGCGCGTGCACTATTTTTCACAAAATCAGGCCCATTCTGGGCCCGGCGGTCAGAACTGTTCTGGCAATGCCCTGTCCGGCCCTGTCTGGGCTTGTCCGGCTTCTGCCGATAAAAAGGACTGTTGAAAAGCCCGCCCTCCTCTTGCATCATGAACCGGGAAATTAACCGGGGGATTAACCGGGGGATTATTCTGGCCTGTATGGGCACATATGAATTAAGAGGGGGCAATTTGAAATGACAGAGAATGGCAACGCGGCCAGCTGGTTTGTAGATCGCCATATTGCAGAAGGCCGGGCAGAAAATATCGCCTTTTATCAGGCGGGCAGCTCTGCGTCCCTGAGCTATGGCGCGCTGGCTGAACAATCCGCGCAGATGGCCGGGCTGTGCCAACGCCACCGGCTGGCCCGCGAAAGCCGGGCTGTCATGCTGGTGCTGGATGAGCTGGCCTTCCCAGTGATATTCTGGGGGGCGCTGAAGGCCGGGGTTATTCCGGTGCCGGTCAACACCCTGCTCTCAGCTGAGGTTGTTGGCGCGATCATTCGTGATAGCCGCGCGGCCAGCCTGTTTGTCTCCGCCCCGCTTCTGGCTCTGGCAGAGGCGGCGGTAAAGGATATGGACACGCCGCCTAAACTATTTGTCATCGGGGCAGAGGCAGCCGGCCCGCATCTCAATTTCACTGAGGAGCTGGCGGCCAGCCCGGCCTTGCCGACCCTTGAGGTGAGCCCGGATGAAACCGCATTCTGGCTGTATTCCTCTGGCTCGACCGGCCAGCCCAAGGGGATTATGCATGTGCATGGCAATTTGAAACAAACACAAGACACCTATGGCCAATCTGTTCTCTCGATTACCGAGACAGATGTTATCTATTCTGTGGCCAAGCTGTTTTTTGCCTATGGGCTGGGCAATGGCATGACCTTTCCAATGGCAGCCGGAGCCAGCGTCTGGCTCTATGATGGTCGCCCTACGCCAGAGACAGTGAGCGCGGTTATCAAACAGGCGCGGCCTACCCTGTTTTTTGGCGTGCCAACGCTCTATGCAGCCTTGCTGGCGGCCCAGCAGGGCAGTCCGATTGACGGGGCCGACCAGCTGCGCCTCTGCCTGTCTGCCGGAGAAGCCCTGCCGCCGCAAATTGGCAAGCAATGGAACGCGCTGACCGGGGTAGATATTATGGATGGTATCGGCTCTACTGAAATGCTGCATATTTATGTGTCCAACAAGCCGGATGATTTTGTTTATGGGACTACCGGGCTGCCGGTTCCGGGCTATGAGGTCCGGCTGGTGGATGAGGCGGATCAGGATGTGGCAGATGGCGAGATTGGCGAGCTGCTGGTCAAGGGCGCATCAGCCGCAAACGGGTATTGGAACCAGCGGCAAAAATCGCGCAGCACCTTTATCGGCGAATGGACCCGCACTGGCGATAAATTCATCCGCGATACAGACGGGCGACTGACCATTGCCGGGCGCACCGATGATATGTTCAAGGTCAGCGGCATCTGGGTGTCACCTTTTGAGGTGGAAAAGGCCCTGATTGAGCATCCGGCGGTGCTGGAGGCGGCCGTTGTGGCCCGCGCCGATGCAGAAGGGCTGGACAAGCCGGAGGCCCATATCGTGCTGCAACCAGGCCAGAGTGGTAGCGAGGCATTGGCTGAAGAGCTGAAAGACCATGTCAAAACCCTGATCGGCAAATGGAAATATCCGCGCTGGATAGTCTTTGCTGATGATTTGCCCAAAACCGCGACCGGCAAAATCCAGCGTTTTGCCCTGCGTCGCTAGAGGCTAGGCTGGTATGTGTTCGGCTGTTATAAGCTGGGCCGATGGCTGGTCCGGGCGGGTGCCGATAGACGGGGTGGCACTGGAAATTGCGCAGTTTGGCCCGCCCCCGCAAGCAGGTGGCAAGCCAGTGATCCTGCTGCTGCATGAGGGGCTGGGCTGTGTGTCCCTCTGGCGCGATTTTCCGGCCCGGCTGGCAGCCCTGACCGAGGCCCCGGTGCTGGCCTGGTCTAGGGCCGGCTATGGCGCGTCTGATCTGGTCCC
>JADHLK010000121.1 GCA_016780695.1 Alphaproteobacteria bacterium
GGGCACCCTGTCCGCCGCCAGTCCCGCCTGCCCTTTTTCGCAATCAAAAAGACCTGCAAGATGACTGAATTTGACTATCACCCGATGCTGCCGGTTGGCCCGGACAAGACAGAATACCGACAGATCAGTTCAGATTTTGTCACCTCTTTCGATCTGGATGGCCGCCCCTTTATCAAGGTTGATCCGGCAGGGTTGCGCCTCTTGGCCCGGCAGGCTTTTGAAGATGTCAGCCATCTGTTGCGGGCCAGCCATCTGGCCCAGCTGCGGGGGATTCTGGAGGACCCGGAAGCCAGCCGCAATGACCGTTTTGTGGCGCTGGAAATGCTGAAAAACGCGGTGATATCAGCTGATCGGGTGCTGCCCATGTGTCAGGATACCGGAACCGCCATTGTCAGCGCGGTGCGTGGCGAGCAGGTCTTGACCGGCGGGGCGGATGCCAAATTCCTGTCCGAGGGTATTTTTGACACCTACCAATCCAGCAATCTGCGTTTCTCGCAGCTGGCTGCTCTGTCTATGTTTGAGGAGACCAATACCAAAACCAACCTGCCTGCCCAGATAGATATTTATGCTGGCAAGGGCGCAGAATACCATTTTACCTTTATCCAAAAGGGCGGCGGTTCCGCCAACAAGACTTTTCTCTATCAGAAAACCAAAGCGGTGCTGAATGAGCAGGGGATGCGCGATTTTCTGCGGGAGGCGATTATCTCGCTCGGCACTTCGGCCTGTCCGCCCTATCATCTGGCGGTGGTAATTGGCGGGACCTCAGCAGAATATAATCTGAAAACGGTCAAAGCCGCCTCTACCCATGATCTGGACGGGCTGGTTACGCAAGGCTCTGCCAGCGGGCATGGCTGGCGTGATCTGGAATGGGAGGAAAAAATCCTGCAAATGACGCGCGAGCTTGGGATTGGCGCACAGTTTGGCGGTAAATATTACTGTCATGATGTGCGGGTTATCCGGCTGCCTCGACATGGGGCCTCTTGCCCGATAGGGATCGGCGTTTCCTGCTCAGCAGATCGCCAGATAAAGGCAAAGATCACCGCAGAGGGATTGTTTCTGGAACAGCTGGAGACAGATCCGGCCCGCTTCCTGCCCGACAGTGAGGACAAGGCTGAGCAAGCTGTCACCATTGATCTGAACCGGCCGATGGCAGAGATTCGTCAAATCCTTAGCCAATATCCGGTCAAGACGCGGGTCAATCTGACTGGGCCGATGATCGTTGCCCGCGATATTGCCCATGCCAAATTGCAGGAGGTGCTGGAAAAAACCGGCAGCCTGCCCGACTATATCAAGGATCATCCAGTCTATTATGCTGGCCCGGCGAAAACCCCGGATGGCATGGCCTCCGGCTCTTTCGGGCCAACCACGGCGGGGCGGATGGATTCCTATGTTGAGCAGTTTCAGGCGGCTGGCGGATCTCTGGTCATGCTGGCCAAGGGGAACAGGTCTGCCAGCGTTTGCCAGGCTTGTGCCAAATATGGCGGGTTTTACCTTGGCTCAATCGGCGGCGTGGCAGCCAAGCTGGCGCTTGAATCAATCAAAAAGGTAGAGGTGCTGGAATATCCCGAGCTGGGCATGGAAGCGGTCTGGCGCATTGAGGTGGAAAATTTCCCTGCCTTCATCGTGATGGATGATAAGGGTAATGATTTCTTCCAGCTGGATTAAGGCCGACCCGCTCGGTATCGCAGGTAACCGCCTGCCCCTGAAACAGCTTTCCCGAAAACAAAAAGCCAGCCGCGGGGGGCTGGCCTTGTCTGACCCTTATCAGCTGCGCGCTGCTTACCCTTGGCGGGCCTTGAGGCGCGGATTTTTCTTATTGATCACATACAGGCGGCCACGACGACGCACAACCTGACAGTGCCGGTCACGATTTTTCAAGGTTTTCAAAGAACTGACGACTTTCATGACGGCCATTCCTGTATAACAACGCTAATCAGTGCCGCGCAATCTAGCGGCAAGCAGGCGAGAGGTCAAGCCTTGATTTCAACGATAGGCCACCCCGCAGCCGGCCAGCCCGCAATAGCCATTCGGCACCTTGTGCAAATATTGCTGGTGATACTCTTCAGCATAGAAAAACTGCTGCGGGCCAGTGATCTCAGTCGTAATGCTGGCATAGCCAGCCTTGGCCAACGCGGCGCCATAATGCTGGGCAGAAGCCTGCGCAGCGGCCAGCTGCTGGCCCGCACTGCAATAAAGCGCAGAGCGATATTGCGTGCCGCGATCATTGCCTTGGCGATAGCCTTGCGTGGGGTCATGCTCCTGCCAGAAAAGCTGTAAAATATCATCCAGTGCCAGACGCGCCGGATCATAGAGGGCCAGCACCACCTCAGTATGGCCAGTGCGCCCGGAACAGACTTCCTCATAGGTCGGATTTTCGGTTATGCCGCCCGCATAGCCGACGGCTGTTGTTATCATGCCCGGCAGCTGCCAGAACAACCTTTCCGCCCCCCAGAAACATCCCATCCCCAGCAAAATCTGTTCAGCCCCTTCAGCAAAGGGCGGGGCCATCGCGCTGTCCAAAACCGCGTGCGGGCCGGGCTGGGTAATCGGCGCAGAACGGCCGGGCAAGGCTTCTGCTGGGGTTGGCAGGCGGTCTTTGAACGGGTTGGCAAACAACATTTTGTCAGATCCTCATCTTCGCAAGCCGGGCGGGCTGCCCTGCCTTGCCTTTAAATTTAGGGCGATGCCGGTCAGGCGGCAATCCCCCTGTTCAGCCCCTGCCCTATTCAGCCCCGGCCCGGTTCAGCCCCGGACCTGTTCAACCCCTGCCCTGTTCAACCCCGGCCCGGTTCAGCAAGCACCGCGATACCGGGCAACTCCCGCCCTTCCAGCCATTCCAAAAACGCCCCGCCAGCCAGCGACATATAAGAAAGCTGGTCTGCTACCCCGGCATGATTGAGGGCGGCCACCGTATCACCGCCGCCCGCGATGCTGACCAGCGCGCCCTTGCCTGTCTGCTCTGCTGCGATGCGGGCCAGCGCAACAGTCGCTGTATCAAAGGGCGGATACTCAAACGCGCCCAGCGGCCCGTTCCACAGCAGGGTTGCAGCCTTTTGAATCTGCGCTGCTGCCGCCTTGATAGAGGCCGGGCCAATATCCAGCACCATCTCATTTTCTGCCAGCGCAGCATTGGCAACAGCCCGGTGCGGCACATTAGCCCCGAAAGAGGTTGCCGCCAACCCATCCTCCGGCAACAGGATATGACAGCCCCGCGCATCTGCCTTGGTCAGAATATCGCGCGCAGTTTCAAACAAATCCGGCTCCATTAACGAGGCCTGCATATCCACCCCGCCTGCTGCCAGAAAGGTATTCGCCATGCCGCCGCCCAATATCAGGCAATCCACCTTGTCGGTGAGAAAATCCAGCACAGCCAGCTTGCTGGAAATCTTGGCCCCGCCGACAACCGCGACAACCGGCCTTTGCGGCGTATCCAGAGCTGTTTGCAGGGCGGTGATCTCAGCCCGCAGCGTCGGCCCGCCATAAGCAGGCAGCAAACGGGCCAGCCCATCAATTGATGCGTGCGCCCGATGTGCAGCGGAAAAGGCATCATTGATATAGGCATCTGCCAGCCCGGCCAGATGCCTTGCAAACCCGTCATCATTGGCTTCTTCTTGTGGCCAGAAGCGCAGATTCTCGGCCAGCATCACCTCTCCGCCGCCAAGGCCGGAAACCGCATCTGCCAAACCATCTGCCAGAACATCCGGGGCAAAATGCACTTTTTGGCCCAGCAATCCGGCCAGATGCTCAGCAACCGGGGCAAGCGATAAATCAGCGTGTTTCTGGCCTTTCGGGCGGCCCAGATGAGAGAGCAGAACCAGCCGCACCCGTTCAGCCAATAGCTCTTTTATCCCCGGCAGGGCAACACGCATCCTTGTATCATCGCGAACCTGGCCATCCTGCATCGGCAGATTGAAATCCACCCGCATCAGAATCGTTTTTCCGGCCAGCTGGCGGGGGTCTGCATAGGGAAGTGACAGGGCCATTTTTTGCGTCTTTCCGTTGCTGGTTTGCCTGCAGACTGTCTAATCCTTTTCCGGCTCTTGTGCAACGCTGCCAGCCCGGATAATCTGTGTCGCAACCAGTCAGGGGGAGGTCTTTTTGCCAGCCAGTAACAGCCAAAAAACAAGCAGTCGGGCAAGTGAGTTTGGCAACGGTATTCTGGATGAATTGCCGCTGCAGATTGGTGTTTTCCCGTTCGGGCTGGTATTTGGCATCGCTGGGCTGGCAGCCGGGCTGACCCCGCTGCAGGTCTGTGCGCTGTCCTTTATCCTGTTTGGCGGGGCCAGCCAGATCGTCTTTGCCCAGATGGTCGGGGCCGCGGCCCCTTTTGCCGTGCTGACCGGATCAGTCGCTGCGATTAATCTACGCCATCTGCTCTATGGGGTGGCGATAGTGAATTATCTGCTCCATCTGCCGATCAGCTGGCGTATTGTGCTGGGCTATCTGCTCACCGATGAGGCCTGGGCAATATCCATGCGGCGTTTCCGCAGCCAGCCTGCCAGCCCGGTGATGCATTACCATTTGCTGGGCGCCGGGGTCACCTTATGGGTGTGCTGGCAGGTCTCAACGCTGGCCGGCGTGCTGTTGGGTGCGACCATTCCAGAAGAATTGCAGCTGGGCTTTGCGGTGCCGCTAACCTTTATCGCGCTGATCGTTCCGGCCCTGAAAAAGCGGGCTGAGATCCTGGCGGCCCTCAGCGCGGGTCTTGCGGCCCTGCTGCTGCAAGATTTGCCGTTCAATCTCTGGCTGATTGCCTCAGCCCTTATCGGGATCGGCGTTGGTATGGGGGCCGGCCAATTTGATAAGCCGCGGGCAGACAGATGATTTGGGCAGCGATATTCCTGAGCGGGCTGGCCACCTTTTTGATGCGGTTTTTGCCGCTGTCGCTGCTGGCTGGATGGCAAATGCCGCCGGTCTGGCGGCGGGCCTTGCATTTTGTGCCGGCCTCTATTCTGGCCGCGATCATTGCCCCGGCCGTGCTGATGCCAGAAGGCAGTTTGATGCTGACAGATAATCTGCGCCTGCCAGCTGCCATTCTGGCGGCCGCTATTGCGCTGCG
>JADHLK010000122.1 GCA_016780695.1 Alphaproteobacteria bacterium
CTATGCGCTGGCGTTGGTGGCGGTGCTTGTCGGCCAGCCCGAGCGCAGCGAGCTATTTAACGGTCTGTTTGTATCTGGCGGGGTGCTCAGCTGGTTCAAAGGGCTGGTTTTGGCAGGCGCGTTTGCGGCTGGCTGGATGACCACGCAAAAATGGGATGAGGGGGTTGAGCGGGCTGAATATCCGCTGCTGGTCTTGCTGGCGACGCTGGGTATGTGCCTGATGATTTCTGCCAATGATTTGATGGCGCTCTATATGGGGCTGGAGCTGCAATCGCTGCCGCTATTTGTGATAGCGGCGATGCGCACCCGCTCGCTGAAATCCTCTGAGGCGGGGCTGAAATATTTTCTGCTGGGCGCGCTGTCGTCCGGGATGCTGCTTTATGGGGCGTCGCTGATTTACGGCTTTGTCGGCACCACCAGCTTTACCGGTATTGCCGAGACGCTGGCGGCCGGGCCGGCTTCCGCCGGGGTAACAGTGGGGCTGGTTTTCCTGCTCTCCGGGCTGGCTTTCAAAATATCCGCCGCGCCCTTTCATATGTGGACACCGGATGTTTATGAAGGGGCACCGACGCCGGTAACGGCGCTGTTTGCGATTGCCCCGAAAGTGGCAGCCATGGCCCTGTTGCTCAGCGTTACGCATTATGCCTTTGGCCCGATAGCGGCGCAATGGTCGCAAGTTCTGGTCGCGCTGTCTGTGGCCTCTATGCTGGTTGGGGCCTTCGGGGCGCTGCGCCAGACAGATATCAAGCGGATGATGGCCTATTCCTCTATTGCCCATATGGGCTATGCGCTGATCGGGTTGGCAGCCGGGTCGCCGGAAGGGGCCAGCGGCGTGTTGATTTACATGACCACCTATCTGGTGATGGGGGCCGGGTCCTTTGCGATTATCATGTCGATGCGCCGGGAAGAAACCCCGGTGCAGAAAATTGCTGATTTGGCAGGCGCATCCAGCACGCATCCGCTGCTGGCAGCCGGGATGATGCTGGTGATGTTCTCCATGGCCGGGATTCCGCCGCTGGCTGGTTTTTTTGGCAAATGGTATGTGTTTGTTGCGGCGGTCAATGCCGGGCTTATTCCGCTGGCGGTGATCGGCGTGCTGGCTTCAGTGGTCGGGGCCTTCTATTATCTGCGGATTATCCGGCTGATGTATTTTCAAGAGCCGGATGAGCCTCTTGACCGCGGGATGCCCCGCCAGAACCGGGCAGTTTTGCTGGTCTCTCTGGTGGTGATTGTGCTGTTTGTCTTTGCCATTGGCCCGCTGCGCGACTATGCCAGCCAGGCGGTGCAGGAGCTGACCGGCAATCTGGCGCTTTTATCTGCCAGTCATTCTGCCAGCTATTCTGCCAGCTATTCTGGATGAGAACCATGTCTGATTTGCCTGCTGGCTGGTCTCTGACTTCAGCCGGGTCTGTGACATCCTCTTCTGATTTGGCCCGTGATTTTCTGGCCAGCACCCCGGCGCGCACGGAAGGTCAGGCCTTTTTGGCAGCTGAGCAGACCAGGGGGCGGGGGCGGCTTGGCCGCAGCTGGGTTTCGAGTCCTGGCGATGGTCTGTATCTGTCGGTTATTCTGGAGCCGCGCCGCCCGCGCAGTGACTGGCCAACCCTGTCTTTTGTGACAGCTCTGGCGGTTTTGCAGGCGGTCGAACAGCTCTGCCCGCCGCTTAGCCTGCAGCTGAAATGGCCGAATGATTTGCTGCTGGATGGCGGCAAGCTGGGCGGGCTGTTGCTGGAAACCGAGGGCGAGCGGTTGATTGTTGGTATCGGCGTTAATCTGGCCAACGCGCCGGAGATCAGCGGGGCCAGCCATCCTCCGACTGATCTGGCCAGCCATTGCCAAGAGCTGCCAGCTGCTGATAGTCTGGCGGCACAGATTTTAATCAGCCTGCACGGTTTGTATCAGCTTTGGACCAGCTGTGGGCCAGCTCCGCTGCTGGCCAGATGGCAGGATCGGGCGGGCATTGTTGGCAGGCAGCTGAAGGTTCGTCTGCCGGATCGGCAGCTGGACGGGATTTGCACCGGGCTGGGCCCAGATGGGCGGCTTGGCTTGCAGATGGCAGATAGCAGCCATGTTGATATATCGGCTGGTGAGGTTCAGCTGATGGGAGACAGCCATGCTGCTCGCTCTTGATGTCGGCAATACCAATCTGGTTTTCGGTCTGCTTGACGCAGATGGAAAGGCTGGCGCGAGCTGGCGGTTGCCAACAGCTCAGTCTGTCGAGGCTAGCTATCTGGTGCAGGCTGTTTCCGAACAGCTGGCGGTGGCCGCTATCCAGCCCACTATGATAAAGGCGCTGGCAGTGGCCAGCGTTGTTCCGGCGGTCAATCCGGCGATTGCAGAGCTGGCAAAAACCCATGGCTGGCAGCTGCTCATGGCGGGGGAGGCCGGGGTAGAGCTGGGTATTGGCGTAGATGTGGAAACCCCGGCTGAGGTCGGGGCTGATCGGCTGGTAAATGCGCTGGGGGCGCAGCGGCTGGGGCTGGTCCCCTCGATTATCGTTGATTTTGGCACCGCGACGACCTTTGATCTGGTGCTGGCCGATGCAGCTGGCCAGCCGGTCTATGCTGGCGGGATTATTGCCCCGGGGGTAAATCTGTCGGTTGAGGCTTTATCCCGCGCTGCTGCCAAACTGCCGGAGATGGATATTGGCAACTGGCAGGCCGCAGAGGTGCCAGTGCCGGGCCGGTCCACCCAGCAGGCGATGCGGGCCGGGGTGCTGTGGGGCTATGTTGGGCTGGCAGAGGGGCTGATCACGCGCCTGCAGCAGAGCGCTGGCCAGCCAGTGCCGGTGATTGCCACCGGGGGGCTTGCTTCTTTGTATGCGCCGCATATATCTGCTATCAGGCAAGTAAGTCCGGACCTGACCCTTATCGGGCTGTTCCAACTTTATCAAATGAACAAGGCAGGGTAGATGGAACTGGACAAGCAGGGTCTGCATTTTGTGCCGCTGGGCGGTTCCGGCGAGATCGGCATGAATGCCAATCTCTATCATCATCAAGGCAAATGGCTGATGATTGATCTGGGGATCAGCTTTCCCGATGATTCCATGCCCGGCGTGGATGTGGTGCTGCCTGATTTGTCCTTTATTGAGGCGCGCAAGCAGGATTTGCTGGGGATTGTGCTGACCCATGCCCATGAGGATCATTTTGGGGCTATCCCCTATTTGTGGGAGAGGCTGGGGGTGCCGGTCTATGGAACCGCCTTCACCCTTGCCCTGTTGCGGCGCAAGCTGGCCGAAGCCCGCCAGCAAATCACCATTCCGCTGCATCAGCTGGACTATAATATCGATTATCAATTCGGCCCGTTTTCGGTTGAGCTGGTCGCGCTCAGCCATTCGATCCCGGACCCGGCGGCGCTGGTGTTGCGCACCGAGGCCGGCACGGTTTTGCATACTGGCGACTGGAAGCTGGATGATACGCCGATGCTGGGGGCCAAAACGGACACTGACAGGCTGGGGGAAATTGGCGCGGAGGGGGTGCTGGCACTGGTTGGGGATTCTACCAATGCCATGGTTCAGGGCCATACCCCGTCTGAGAAAATTGCCCGCGCCGGGCTGACCGAAGTGATCGGGGCAGCGAAAAACCGGGTTGCGGTGACCTGTTTTGCCAGCAATGTGGCCCGGCTCGACTCGATCGCCGCAGCCGCGCGGGCGAATGACCGTGCCCTGTGCGTGGTCGGCCGGGCCCTGCATCGCACTATCGCAGCTGCCAAAGAGTCCGGTTATCTGGCTGACTTTCCTGATCTGGTCCCGGAAACCGATTTTGGCCTTCTCCCGCGTGAGAATATCGTCATTATCTGCACTGGATCACAAGGCGAGCCGCGCGCGGCCATGGCCCGTATCGCGGCTGGCACGCATGAGAATATCGATCTGGACCCCGGCGATATGGTGATTTATTCCTCGCGCCAGATACCGGGCAATGAGCCTGCTATCAGCAAGGTGCAAGACCGGCTGGTGCGCCGCCAGATTGATCTGGTCACCGATGAGGAGGCAGAGGTTCATGTCTCCGGCCATCCGGCGCGCGATGAGTTGAGCGAGCTTTACCGGCTGGTCAGGCCGCAAATCGCGATCCCGGTGCATGGCACGGCCCGCCATTTGCTGGCCCATGCCCGGCTGGCTGAATCCTGTCAGGTTCCGCAAGCGCTGATCCCGGATAATGGCGATATTATCAGCCTGTCCGCCTCCGAAGGGGCTCGCCAGATTGGCCATGCGCCGGTTGGCCTGCTCACGCATGAGGGCGGCGAGGTGATGGATATTCAGTCTGAGCAGATGCGCGCGCGCCGCCGGATGCTCTGGAACGGGACAGTGACCGCCTCACTGGTGCTGAATGCCGCGGGCGGGCTGGTGCTGGCCCCGTCAGTCAGCCAGACCGGCCTGTGTGACGGCCAGAGTGAGGCTGATTTTCTGGCCGATGCGGCCCTCGCGATAGAGGATATGCTCGAAGAGATGAACGGGCGCGACAAACGTTCTGATGAGCTGCTGGAAAATGGCGCACGCGCGGCCCTGCGCGGGCTGGCCCGGCGGCGTTTTGGCCTGCGCCCGACAGTGCATCTGCATATTATGCGGGCGGATGCCAGCGAGGTCGGCTGATGGATATTGTCTCCGGTCTGGTGGTTTATATCCTGCTCTGGTGGTGGGTGTTTTTCATGGTCCTGCCCTTTGGCAACAGGCCAGCCGATGCGCCGGAGCCGGGCCATGCCACCTCTGCCCCGGCAAATCCCAGATTGCGGCTGAAAATGGCGATCACAACGCTGATCGCGGCGGTGCTGTTCGTGATCGTCTGGTGGATTATCACCTCCGGCTTCTTCAGCTTCCGCGAAATGGCCGGGTAGGGGTCAGCCGGGCAGGGCCGGGTCAAGGCGGTTAGGGCGGTGCTGGATGCGGCGCTGGAGATGCTGGATCGCTATTTTTGGATCAGGTGATGGGGGCCGGTCAGTCATATTGTCCGACATTCAGCCGCCAATAGGTATCTGTGTCAGCCAGCTTGTCATTATGTTTTGCCAAATCAAACGGGGT
>JADHLK010000004.1 GCA_016780695.1 Alphaproteobacteria bacterium
GGGGGGGGGGGTCTGTTCTACAGCCCTTTCCCGGCGGCGCGCAGCCCGGTCGCTGAGGACGGGTTGCGGCTGGCATGGATAAAGGCCCAGCGTCGCTGGCGACCTGTCTGGCAGCCTGTCTGGCAGCTTGTCTGGCGGCCTGCTCGGCCACGGCCGCGACCCAGCAGGCCAGCTGGCACCCGCCGCCCCAGCAAGGCCCGGCCCGGCCCGGTCAGCGCCGCCGCCGCAAAGCCTGGACGGTTCAACACCAATATATCAGCCAGCCGGGTAATCTGTTGCGGGCGATACCATAGATGAAAGCTGGCCAGATTATCAGCTCCCATAATCCAGATAAGGCGGCTCCTCGGCTGCATCACCGCCAGCCGGTCCAGCAGCCGGACAGTCACCCAAGGCTTGCGCCCACCTGTATGGGCGGCCAGACGGGTTTCAATATCCGGCACTTTCAACCAGCCAGTCGCCCCGGCCAGCCGCCGGGCCGCTGCCAGCCGGGCGGTAAAACCGGCCATGCCAACAGTGGTTTTAAGCGGGTTTTGCGGGCTGACCAGCCACCAGATTTCATCCAGCCGACCTGCCCGGCGGGCCTGGCGGGCAATGTCCAGGTGCCCTTCATGCGGCGGGTTGAAAGAGCCACCCATCAGGCCGATACGCCGCTGCCCGGCCGATCTGGCCCGGCCTGCTACCAGATGCCGGCGCATCCTGTCAGGGGCGTGTCTGGCCATTGCCCCGCACAACATATTTGAAGCTGGTCAGCTGCTCAGCCCCGACCGGCCCCCTGGCGTGCAGGCGGCCTGTGGCAATCCCGATTTCCGCGCCCATGCCGAATTCACCGCCATCGGCAAACTGGGTTGAGGCATTGGCCATCACAATGGCGCTGTCCACCTCCGACAGGAAGCGGGCGATAAGGGCGCTATCTCTGGTCAGAATGGATTCGGTATGGCCGGAGCCATAGCGGCGAATATGATCTATCGCCTGTTCTATGCCGGAGACCAGCCGCACGGATAAAATCGGTGCCAGATATTCAGCTGACCAATCTTCCTCAACTGCTTCGCCCATCTGAGGGACCAGCTGGCAAGCCGCCGCATCTCCGCGCAGATCACAGCCAGCCGCCAACAGCTCGGCGGCAATGCCCGGCAGCATTTCTGCAGCGATGGATTGGTCAATCAGCAATGTTTCTGCTGCGCCGCAAATGCCGGTGCGCCGCATTTTGGCATTGACCGCTATCTTTGCCGCTTCTTGTTGATCGGCCCCGGCTGCTACATAGAGATGACAAATCCCCTCCAGATGGGCAAAGACCGGCACGCGCGCCTCTTCTTGAACGCGCCCGACCAGCGACTTGCCGCCGCGCGGGATAATCACATCAATCTGGCCCGCCGCCGCCAGCATCGCTCCGACCAGCGCCCGGTCAGGATTATCCACAATCTGCACCGAATCCGGGCTGAGACCGGCTGCTGCCAGCCCGTCTGCCATCAATCGGGCCAGCAGGCTGCTGGAATGGAAGGAATCAGAGCCGCCCCGCAAAATCGCCGCATTACCGGATTTGATGCACAGCCCGGCCGCATCCACGGTCACATTGGGGCGCGATTCATAGATAATGCCGATCACGCCGAGCGAAGTCGCCACACGGGCTATATCAAGGCCGGAAGGCACAGTCCATCTGGCCAGCTCACGGCCCAGCGGATCAGGCAGGCTGATAATATCCTCCAGCCCCTTTGCCATCGCCTCAATGCGGGCATCATCCAAGGCCAGCCGATCGATAAACGCATCGCTCAGCCCGGCCTTTTTACCAGCTTCCAGATCGCGGCTGTTCGCTTGCAGGATGGCGGCGCGTTGCTGGCGCAGCAAATCAGCTGCCGCGCTGAGCGCCTGATTGCGCTGGTCATGGCTTGCATTGGCCAGTTCGCTCTGGGCAGCGCGGGCCCGGCTGGTCATCGCCTGCATGGTCTGTGCTGCTGTCTTGCTCATCAAAGTCTCTCCTGTCCGGTGCCTTGGTTTTTGCGCCGTCCTGCCAGCAGCGCCAGATCATCGGCATGGATAAGCTCAGCGCGCCCTTCATAGCCAAGCAGGGCAGTGAATTCGCTGCTCTTATGGCCTTTCAGCAATTCTGCCTCGGCTGAGGAATATCCGGCCAGCCCGCGGGCTATTTCCTGACCCGCGGCATCCAGCAGACGCACCGGATCGCCGCGCTCAAACGGGCCGGTGACTGAGCTGACCCCCGCGGCCAGCAGCGATTTTCCAGCCAGCACCGCCTGGCTGGCCCCGGCATCCAGCTGCAAGCTGCCCTTCGGGGCCAGCATACCGGCTATCCAGTTCTTGCGGGCCGCCATCGGGGCCAGGGCTGCATGAAACAGGCTGGCCCGCCCGCCTTGTGCCAACTTGTTAATCGGACGGGCTGTCTGGCCATTGCAGATAATCATATCCACCCCGGCTGCTGTGGCAATCTGGCCAGCTGCCAGCTTGGTGGCCATGCCGCCAGAGGCAAAATCGGCATTTGCCCCTTCACCCATCAGCAAAATATCCTCGGTAATGGTTTCAATCTCGGCGATATGGCGGGCCGATTTGTCAGTGCTGGGATTAGCATCATAAAGCCCGTCCACATCCGAAAGCAAAATCAGCAAATCTGCCGACAGCATCGCAGCAACCCGCGCCGCCAGCCGATCATTGTCGCCAAAGCGAATCTCATAGGTGGTAATCGTGTCATTCTCATTCACCACCGGCACAACACCCATATCCAGAAGGCTGTGCATGGTGGCCCGCGCATTCAGATGCCGCCGCCGTGTCTCAGTATCTTCCGGGGCCAGCAAAATCTGTGCGGCCGCGATATTCTGTTTGGCCAGCGCTGCGGTCCAGGCTCCGGCCAGCTGAACCTGTCCGACAGCCGCAGCAGCCTGTTTTTCCTCCAGCTTGATTCGCCCGGCCGGCAGGGCCAATATCTGCCGCCCAATCGCGATAGAGCCAGAGGAAACCAGCACCACCCGCTTGCCCTGCGCAACCAGCTGGGCAACATCCTCAGCCAGCGCCTCCATCCAGCGCCGGTCAGGCTGCCCGCCTGCCTGATCAAACAGCAGGGCTGAGCCGATTTTAATGACAATCAGCCCGGCATCCCGCAGCTTGTCAGCAGCGGCGTTCAGGCTGGTTTTTTCTGTTTTGCCCATCTGTTCACAAGCCTCTTGTCAGGCATCTGCCGGATGCCAGCTGGCGGTCTCGCCCTCAGCCCCGTCCGGCCCCCGGTCATTCTCTTTTCTGGCTTCTTTTTTGGCTTCTTCTTGTCGGCCTGATTCTATCATTTGCATCAGCTGGCGCAACAGCGCGTTCATCCCCTTGCCAGCCACCGCCGAGACAATATGAATAGCAGCCGTTTCACCGCGTTCTGAGCGCATGGTGTCGCGCAGCGCCTTTACCAGCTCCTCAGCATAGTCATCCGGCATTGCATCTGCCTTGGTCAGTGCCAGAATTTCAGGCTTGGCAGAAAGGCCAACCTGATACTCGGCATCATATTTTTCCAGCTCGGATCGGATGGTCCGCCAGGCGGCAAGCGGATCAGGCTGGGTGCCGTCAATCAGATGCAGCAGCACCCGGCAGCGTTCGACATGGCCCAGAAAGCGATGGCCAATCCCGGCCCCTTCATGCGCGCCCTCAATCAGCCCCGGAATATCGGCCATGACAAATTCCCGCCCGTCAATTCCCACAACCCCCAGATTCGGATGCAGGGTGGTAAAGGGATAATCCGCGATTTTCGGCTTTGCTGCTGATACCGTGCTGAGCAGAGTGGATTTGCCGGCATTGGGCAAACCGACCAGCCCAGCATCCGCGATCAGCTTCAGCCGCAACCAGACCCACATTTCGGTACCCGGCAAGCCTGGCTGGGCCTTGCGCGGGGCCCGGTTGGTGGAAGATTTGAAAAACGCATTGCCCTTGCCGCCGCTGCCGCCACTGGCCAGCACAATCTCCTGACCGACGCGGGTCAAGTCTGCCAGAACTGTGCTTTGATCATCGGCTAGAATCTGGGTGCCGACAGGCAGGTTAAGAAATACCGGCTGCCCAGCAGGCCCAGATCGATCGCGCCCGGCCCCGGGCGTGCCGGCGGCGGCCTTGAAATGCTGCTGGTAGCGATAGTCAATCAGCGTATTCAGCCCGTCAACACAGCGCGCAATCACATCGCCGCCGCGCCCGCCATCGCCGCCATCCGGCCCGCCAAAAGGCACATTTGCCTCGCGCCGGAAGCTGACCGCCCCGGGCCCGCCATGACCTGAACGGACAAAGATTTTTGCCTGATCCAGAAATTTCATCTGCCTGCCTGTTTTCCAGAGTCTCGCCAGACCAGCCTATCAGCCTGTCGGCCCGCCGTCATGCTTTCAGCTGGCGGGGATAAAAAAAGAGGAACAGCCTTGCCAGCTGCTCCCCCCTCATATCTCTATTTTCACCAAAAGGGTTAGGCTGGGCTATTCTGCTGCCTCAGCCGGGCTGTTCACGGAAACAAACATCCGCCCGCCAGACTTGCGGCGAAAAGATACCTGCCCCTCAGTCAGCGCGAAAATTGTATGGTCCCGCCCGATGCCGACATTCTCGCCCGGATGATATTTGGTGCCGCGCTGGCGAATGATAATATTGCCGGGGATCACGGCCTCGCCGCCGAATTTCTTGACGCCCAGACGGCGTCCGGCAGAGTCACGACCGTTGCGGGAGCTACCGCCTGCTTTTTTATGTGCCATGGTCTGATCTCCTTAAAATCTCGTCTTACTTCTTTGCGGCTGCTTTTTTAGGCGCTTTTTTTGCTGCCTTTTTAGCGGTCGCTGCCTTTTCAGCAGCTTTCGGCGCTGATTTCTTTGTGGCTGCGGCTTTGGCAGCTGCTTTTTTCGGTGCAGCCTCCACCGCACCCGCAGCCGGGTCGGCTGCCTTAACGGCTTTTTTAGCGGCCTGCTTGGGTGCGCCATCCGGATGGATACCGCTGATTTTCAGCAGCGTCAGATCTTGGCGATGCCCCTGCGTGCGCCGATGGTTTTTGCGCCGCTTGCGCCGGAAGATAATAATCTTCGGCCCGCGCGTTTGCCTGACCACTTCAGCAGACACAGCCGCGCCTGCGACCTGCGGCGTGCCGATGGTCATTTTCTCGCCATCTGCGATCATCAGCACATTATCCAGAGAGATCATCTCTCCAGCTTCTGCCTTGATCTGTTCAACCAGAATCACATCATCTTTTGCGACGCGATATTGTTTGCCACCAGTTTTGACCACCGCATACATGGCGATACCCCAAAAATCATTGAATTACAGCCTGTAGCTTGCCAACACGGCACCATGACCACAGGTGGGCGGACTATACAGCCAGACACCGACCTGTCAAGTGCTGAGCAAGGTTTTGACACTGTTTTGCGGCAAAAAACAGGCAATTTTCCGCATCCGCCCGCAAATAGCCGGCAAAAAACCGTTACCCGGCAAAGATGAACAGCCTTATAAGTGACCTGACAAGCAAGGGAAAAGCCATGCTGATACGCCTTTACAGATACGGGCTGGCATTTGCCAGAGCCCATATCCTGCTGTTCGGGGCGGTAAAATTCCTGTCCGGGCTGGTGATAGGCATTGGTCTGGGGATTTATATCCTGCCGATTTTGACAGCTGAGACCGGGCTGGAGCAGGCCGAGCTGACCCAAATCCGTGATTCAGCCATGGTGAGCGGGGATTTCCGGCGCGATTTGCCGGGGTCAGATTTTCTGCATTGGGGAGAAGGGCGCATTTTCGTGCGGGCGAATCAGATTTGGCTGGAAGGCAGGCTGGCCCCGGGCCCTGATTACCGGCTCTATCTGACCCCCTCTTTTGTCGATAGCAAAGCCGGTTTTCAGGCGATCAAGCAGGACTCAGTGCAGGTTGGCCCGATTCGGGCGTTTGAGAATTTTTCCCTGCCAGTGCCAGCCGGGATAGATGCTCCCTCCTGGCCAGCCCTGGTCATTTGGTGTGAGCGGTTTTCCATGTTTATCACTGCTGCCCGGCTGGATTAGCCGGCCAGCAGGGCGGTTGCTGCTTGTCGGCCGCTTTGCCAGGCCGCTTCCACGCGCGGACCGGCCAGCCAATCCCCTGCCAGACAGAGGCTTTTATCCGCGGACAGTCTGGGGGCCTCCTCAGGCACGGCCCGTGCCAGCCTTGCATAAAGCCAGCGATGCGCGGCGGCATAGGCCGGCGATGCATTCAGCCAGCCAGAGGGTGCGGCCGCTTTTTCCTGAACAGCCCGGCCCCGAAAAGCCTGCCAGATCGTGTCGGTGACCTGCTCGGCCGGGGCTTCCAGCCACTGTCGGCTCCAATCTGGCCCGGCCTGCAAGACCAGGCTGCACCGCCCGTCCCGGCTTTGCCAGCGCGCCCAGCTGACCGGCCCGTCCGCATCCTCTGCTGCCCCATCAGGCGGGAAGGCTGGCTGCACAAAACCCAGCAACACAGTCCAGCAGGGATCATAGCGGGCAAGACGCGCACTGGCGGCCAGCCGGTCAGACAGCCCGTCCAGCAAACCGGCAGTTTGCGGTGCCGGCGCGCTGAGCACCAGCTTTTCAGCGCGGGCAACCAGCTGCTGGCCAGCGAATAGGTGATAACGGCCAGCCTCGCGGTGGATGCGGGTTATTTCAACCTCTTGCCGGATGGTCAGCCCCTGGCCCAGAAAGCCGGGCAGATCGCGCATAGCCTGACGGCCAGACAGGACATTCTTGCCTGCCGGGCTGACCCATTCAGCCAGCAGCCCGGCCTGTCTTGCAGCTTCACACAGGCTGGCAAAATCTGGCCCGCGTGCTGTGACATATTGCGCGCCATGGTCAAAGCTGAATCCGGCGATGCGGCGGGTGGCACAACGCCCGCCAATCCGCCGCCCCTTATCCAGAACCAGCACCTCCCGCCCGGCCTCTTGCAAACAGCGTGCGGCGGCCAGCCCGGCCATGCCCGCCCCCAGCACCAAAAATTCGCTTTCCTCTGGCTGCATCTGTTTTGTTGCCCCTTTTTTTGCGGTCTCTGCTATGATTGGGCCAGCTGAAATGGCCAGCTGAAAACGGCCAGCTGAAATAGGATGCGCCGGACTTGCATCAACCGGCTCGCTGGCCTGCGCGCTTATGGTCGCTGTCTAAAGATGGGTCCGCTGCTTGCTGAGGCAAGGGGGATCAGGCGCGCGGTCGATGAGAAGAGAGGATAAAAGGCAAAAAACCATGGATTTGGCCCAGCTTGATACAGGCTTGCCGCTCACCCGCCAGCGCACGCTGCATCTTTATCAGGGAATACGCGCGCTGATGCCGCCTGCGCAGCCTGCCCGCACCCAGCCGATTGCGCGGCTGACAGATCATCTGGATGAATTTGACGGGCTGATTCTGGATGGCTATGGGGTGATTAATATCGGTGCCGAGCTGGTGCCGGGGATTGACCGGTTTCTGGAGGCGGTGGCAGATCGCGGCCTGGCACTCGCGGTGCTGACCAACGGGGCCAGCTTTCCGGTCAGCATGGCGGCAGAGAAATATCAAAAATGGGGACTGCCGATTGCCCCCGAAGCCGTTGTCTCCAGCCGGGAGGCATTGCAACGTCGGCTCTATGCGAACCCGCCTGGACAGAAGATAGTGACACTGGACCGGGCCAGCCAGCCGCTCAGCCCGCCCGCCTCGGCCGGCTTTACCGAATTGCGGGCCAGATCAACCGCAGAGCTGGCCGCTTGTCTGGAACAGGCAGATGCGGCGGTGATGCTGGGGGCTATCAGCTGGTCAGAAGATGATTTTGAGATATTGGCGGCGGCGATGCGCGCCCGTCCACGCCCCTTCTGGATAGCGAACCCGGATGTTTCTGCCCCGCAACCGGACGGCTTTTCAGCTGAGCCGGGCTATTGGGCTATCCGGCTGATGCAGGAGACCGGTATCAAGCCGGACTTCCTTGGCAAGCCCTATGCGCCGGCCTTTGAGCTGGGTTTTGAGGCGCTGCAAAAACAGGCTGGCCGGGCATTGGACAGGCGGCGGGTGGCGATGGTGGGTGACAGCCTGCATACCGATATTCTGGGCGGTAGCGCCTTCGGCTTGCAGACGGTGTTACTGTCCGGCTACGGGTTGCTGGCCGGGTTGGATGCTGGCGAGGTTATCGCAGAAACCGGCATCGCCCCGGATTGGCTGGCAGCAGAGCTATAGGCGCGGGTGCTGATCAGCTTGTGCCGCCAGCGCGTATAGGAAGCGGCAGGACAAGCGGCGGTGCTGCGCCCTGTCGATAGCTGGAAATCAGGGAGCCAAGCAGATGAATGAGACGCAGCCGGGCAGGATATTGATCACCGGGGCAGCCCGCCGTCTGGGTGCTGAGCTGGCACTGGCTGCCGCGGAAGACGGGATGCAGGTTATTCTGCATTGCAACCAAAGCCGCGATGCCGCAGAGGGGCTGGCGGAAAAAATTACCGCTGCTGGCGGGCAGGCAGAGATTCTGAGTGCTGATTTGGCGGATGCGGCGGCCTGTGAGCAGCTGATGGAGGCGGCTTTTGCAGGCGGCCCGCTGACCGGGCTGATTAACAATGCCTCGCTGTTCCGTTATGACCGGGCAGATGATTTCACCGCTGCCGGGCTGGCCGCCCATATAGCCGTAAATCTGACCGCCCCGGCGATTTTGACTGCCCAGATGGCCCGCCGCCTGCCTGAGACGGACCGCGCCTGTGTGATCAATATGCTGGATGCCAAGCTGTTTGGGATGAATCCGGATTATTTCACCTACACGCTGTCAAAAGCCGCCTTGCAGGCGATGGGGCAGATGACGGCCCAGAATTTTGCCCCGAAATTGCGCGTCAATGCCATAGCCCCGGGCATTACCCTGCCATCCGGTGGCCAGACACAGGAGGAATTTGAAGAGGCGCACAAGCATAATTTGCTGGGTGAGGGGGCAAAGACAGCAGAAATAGTCGCTGCCATGCGACTGATTTTGACCAGCCCGTCTATGACTGGCCATGTGATTGTGCTAGATGGGGGGGCGCATCTTAGCCCACCTGCGCGCGATGTGGCTTTTCTTGCAACCAAAAGCTCTTGAAAACAACAGGTCTTGACACTACAGGATGACCCGATATGGCCCGCTCTCTCTCCCGCCGTTTTTTTCTGAAACAGATTGAAACGCCCTGTTCAATCGGCATTCATGATTTTGAACGAAAAGCCAAACAGCGTATTCTGATTGATCTCGAAGTGCTGCTCGACCCGCAGACAGAGCCACAAAATGATTCGATAGAAGAAGCTCTGGATTATGACAAGATTTGTGCTGGCGTGATCGCCCTGGCCACCAGCAGGCATTTTGATCTGCAGGAAACTCTGGCCAGCGCCATTTTCACGCTGGTCCGTCAAATGCCAGGGGTGATCGGGCTTAGCGTGCGCACCTGCAAGCCAGATGTGTATGAAAATGTGGCTGAGGCGGCCTATCAGATTTCGGATATCAGCTGACCCCGTCCAATGCCGGTCCAATGCCGGTCTAATGTGGGCCGAATCTTTCCAGCCTGGCCCGCAATTTTTCCATTTCCTCACGCAGCTGGCCAAGCGTGGCACTGTCTTCAACAGAGGTCGTATCCGCGTCCGGTTCTGCCTGATCGCGGATGCTGTCCAGCGCGCCGTCCAGAAACTTGTCAGCATCCCCGTAATGGCGGGCAAAGGCGGCCATTGTTCGCTCCAGATAGCGCGACAGCAACATCTCAGTGCGCCCGCCATAGGCCCGGATAATCAGCCGCAATGCCTCTGGCGGCAGCATTTGATGCCCGTCTGTCTCTATCTCCAGAATAATCTGGATAAGGGTCAGCCGGGTCAAATCCGCCCCGCTGCGGGCATCCACCACCTGAATCTCTGCCCCGCTGCGAATCATCTTGGCCAGCTCAGCTTGCGTGATATAGCAGGAGCGATCCATGTCATAGAGGCGGCGATTGGCATATTTTTTGATAACAATCATTCAGCACAGCTCCGCCACACTTAAGACCAAATATAAAAAACTTATATTGCGCCGCAACATAACAGCTTTCAGTGCGGTTTGCCAAGCCCTGTTCTGGTGACTGGCAATGGCGGTTGGTCTGGGCTAGCATGGCTGCCAGGCAGTCAAAAGCGGGTTGGCGACCGGGGCAGCCAGCTGTTACGGCCCGCGGACAAACAAAGAGGCGGTCATGTATGACATTACCGATTTGGATAATTTTTATCGCAGTGCCCGCGGCCGGAAACTGGCAGCTCAGCTCGCTCAGGATATCGCGGGCCTGTGGCAACCCAGCCGCTCTGCCAGCCAGCTGGCGGTTGGCTATCCTTTTATGTTTTTGCCTGAGGATCAGCTGCCGCCCGTGCTGATGCCGACCCCGCCCGGTGCGCTGGTCTGGCCGGCCAGCAAAGGCGTTATCAGCGCGCTCACTGCGCCGCATAGCTGGCCTGTTGCCAGTGATCAGACCGATTTTCTGCTGATCACCCATGCGCTGGAATTTGCCCCGGACCCGGCGCAATTCATGGCTGAGGCCGCGCGTGTTCTGTCTGGTTCTGGTCAGCTGCTGGTTATGATCCCGAATCGTAACAGCCGCTGGGTTGCCTCGCGCGGGCCGTTTGGACAGGGCCAGCCCTATAGCCGCGGGCAGATTACCCGCCTGCTGGATGGGGCTGGGCTGAAGGTCACAGCCGTTAATCGCAGCCTGCTGCTGCCGCCGATTGCCGGGCTGGCAAGTGAGAGCGGGCTGGGGCGGGCGGCGCGGCGGCTGGGCCGGATGCTGGGCGGTGTTTTGCTGGTTCAGGCCACAAAAATGGTTTATGTGAAAAAGAAACGAAAATCGGCAGCCATGCTGGGGCCGCTGGCCCCTAATATGGTGCGCCCCCTATCTGGTCAGGGACTGCACAGCCAGACAAGATTACAAACAGCCAAGGATGAATGATGGCAGATGATCTGGGAAAATTACGAGCAGAAATTGACCGTATAGACGGCGAATTACTGGCTCTGATTGAGGCGCGCCAGTCTGTTGCGGCGCAGGTTGCCGGAACCAAACCGCCGGGCAGTCCGGTGTTTCGGCCCGCGCGGGAGGCCTATTTGCTGGCCAGTCTGCTGGACCGTGCTGCCCCGGCGAACAGCCAGCTGGTCAAGCGGGTCTGGCGCCAGCTGCTCTCAGCCAGCGTGGCGCGGCAAAAACCGGATTTTACCGTTTTGGCCCCGCAACAGCTCAGCCTGGCGGCCAGCCATCTGGCAGCCGGGTTTTTCAAGCTTGCCCTGACAGATGATTCGGCAGCTGCGCTGGCCCGGCTGGCCGCTGGTGAGGGCGATTTGGCCCTGCTGGATGCGGATAGTCTGGCCGGTCTGGCCGCCGAAATTTCCGAATCTGGTCCGGTCCGGCTTATCGGGCGGTTTGAGGATTTATTTCTGCTCTCCTGTTTGCCGACAGATGCGGATGAAACCGGTTTGGCAATCTGGGCGGTTCAACAGGGGGATTCATTTGCACTTGTGGAGCAATCAGGCTATCTAGAAGGGCCGTCCGGGGCACATTTGCTGGGCCGTATCGCAGCTGATCCGGCCAGCGGGTGACGCCAAGCTCTGGTCGATTAGGAGCCACTAAAAAAGAGGAATGAGAAGATGGCGAGCCCAAAACCGCGCCCGGCGATTGAATCTCTGGTCAGTTATCAGCCTGCTTTCGGCAAGCCGCCCGCCGGTCGGCCGATTCGCCTGTCAGCCAATGAAGGGGCGCTGGGTTGCTCGCCTCATGTGGCGGAGGCTCTGAAAAACACAGATTTGCAACTGAGCCGCTACCCGGAGCCACAAGATTACCATCTGATAACAGATATTGCTGAGCGCTATCAGCTGGAGGCTGAGCGGATTTTGCTCTCCAACGGCTCGGATGAGCTGATCTATCTGCTCTGCCAAGCTTATTTGGATCCAGGGGATGAGGCAATCCATACCCAATACGGGTTTCTGGTCTTTCCGCAATCCATTTCGGTGGCCGGGGCAACGCCAGTGGTTGCGCCTGATGACGGGATGACGGTTTCGGTAGATGCGATTCTGGCCGCTGTGACCGAGCGCACAAAAATGGTGTTTCTGGCCAATCCGAACAATCCGACCGGCACCATGATCGACGAGGCTGAGGTAAGGCGCTTGCAGGCCGGGCTGCCAGAGGGCGTGTTGCTGGTACTGGATTTGGCCTATAGCGAATTTATGGGCAATGCGATGGATTATGCGGCCGATATGGTGGAAAATTCGGAAAATACTGTCATGCTGCGGACTTTTTCCAAATTGCACGGGCTGGCCTCTGTGCGGCTGGGATGGGGCTATTTCCCGCCGGAGATACTGGCGGTTCTGCGATCCATCCGCGGGCCTTTTTCAGTTAATCAAATAGCGGTGCTGGCGGGCCGGGCAGCGATTGCCGACCGTGATTTTCAGCAGCGCAGCAGTGACCATAATAATCGCTGGATCCCGGAAGTGACCAGCCGGTTGGCAGAGCTGGGCCTGACGGTGCATCCGACAGTTGCCAATTTCTTTTTGGTGCAGTTTGACGGCCATAACGGGCCGCGCGCGGATCAGGCCCTGGAATTTTTCCGCCAGCAGGGGATTTTGCTGCGCGATATGATCCCTTACGGCTTGCCGGATTGTCTGCGCATGTCTATCGGGACAGATGCCGAAATGGAGCAGGTGATAGCCTGTTTTGCCGATCTGATGTCAGATAGCGGGCCGGGTGCATCCGGCAGATGACAAAAGCGCTCTATGACAAGGTGGCGATAATCGGCATTGGCCTTGTCGGATCATCGGTTTTGCACGCCGCCAGCCGGGCGCAGCTGGCAGGCGAGTTGCTGGCCTGGGATCACAAGCCTGAAGTGCGTGCGGAGGCCCGCCAGCTGGGGCTGCCCGGCCGTATTGTAGAGAATATAGAGGAGCTGGGCGCGGCTGATCTGGTCCTGCTCTGCGTTCCGGTGGGGGCAATGGCCGGCGTGATGCAGCTGCTGGGGCCCTGTTTGCAGCCTGATACAGTGATTACTGATACCGGCTCTACCAAGCGATCTGTTATCCGGGATGTGGGCCCGCTGGTGCCGGATCATGTCCTTTTTATTCCCAGCCATCCGCTGGCAGGTACAGAATTTTCCGGCCCCGGGGCCGGTTTTCCAGACCTGTTCAAAAACCGCTATTGGCTGTTGATTGAAAATGGAGCGCCTGACGAACAGATGGGCAGGCTGGCCCGCTTTTTTGTCGGTCTCGGCGCGGTCGTTGAGGTGATGGACGCAGATTATCATGACCGTGTTTTGGCGCTTACCTCGCATCTGCCGCATCTGATTGCCTATACGATTGTCAGCACGGCGGTTGATCTGGAAGCTGATTTGAAAAATGATGTGATTCGGTTTTCCGCCTCCGGCTTTCGTGATTTTACCCGGATTGCTGCCTCTGATCCGACCATGTGGCGCGATGTATTTCTGAATAATGACGAGGCGGTGCTGGAAATGCTGCAACGCTTTTCTGAGGATTTGAGCTATCTGCAGCGGGCGATTCGCTGGCAGGAGGGGGACAAGCTGCATGATTTGTTCACCCGCACCCGCTCTATTCGCCGCTCAATCATTGATGCCGGGCAGGACTAGCAGGCCCGCCGCCTCCGCTTACCCAAGACCGAGGCGCACCAATATATATTTGGAGAATTCACGCGCCAGCAGCCGCGCTGTCTGCCAATCACGATACCAGCTGCTGATCTCCAGATCCGGCGGCACAACCGGATAAAAAGCCAGCGCCGTTTCTGGCAGGCGGCGCTGAAATTCCAGCGAGGCCCTTGGCAGATGGTAAGAGGCGGTGACCAGCAACAGCCTGTCCAGCTGGTGCATGGCGGCCCAGCGCTGGGCAGCGGCGGCGTTGCCTCTGGTATCCTGAGCCTCAAAATCAAGGTCAACACAACAATCAAACAGCTGCTGGACGCGCTCGGACAGGGCCAGCTCATCTGCCAGTATCTGGCGGGAAATACCCGCCCCGACACCAGTTACCAGCATCCGGCTGGCCGCCGTTTTTTCCAGCAACTCCAGACCCGCCTCTATGCGTGCGCCGCCGCCTGTGGCAACCACAATACCGGTATCCGGCCCGGCCTGCGCTGCCTTGCTGGCCGGCTCGGCTGGCGGCAGGGTCAGGGCAAAATGCTGCAATCCGGCCAGCCCGCCACCCAGCAACAGCCCGGCCGCAACTGCCAACCTGAAAAGACCGCGCCGTTGCGGTATTTTGGAATCCGTCACTATCATAGGGCCAGTCTAGACCAAAACCGGCAAAACGATCTAGCCAGTAACAGACTTCCCGCCTATAGTATCGGCCAGATTGGGTGAGGGGTTTTTATGGCATTTCTGTCCTGTGTGTCCTGCCAGACAGTTTTTGAAATTGATGCCGGATTGCTGGGTGACGGGGGCCAGCAGGTGCGCTGTTCAGTGTGCCAGCATGTCTGGCTGGCGCGGCCGGAAGATATGCAAAACAGCCTGCCAGAAGAAAACCGCCCGGTCCGGCCCGGCCGCGGGCGGCTGCTCGCCAGCTTGCTGATTCTGGGCTTTGTCTTTATCGGTGGTTTTCTGTTCTGGGCCAGGGGGCCGGTATCTGCGGCGTTGCCTGTGCTGCTGCCTGCCTATGATCTGGCCGGTATTCCGGTGCAGCCTGATATTGACTCTCTGGCAGTGGAAAAATTACAGGCCAGCTGGCAGGGCAATTTGCTGCGCTTGCATGGCGAGCTGGTCAATAAGGGCAAATGGATAAATCATGCCGCCCCGGTCCGCATCATTATCCATGACAAGTCAGGCAAGAAAATTGAAGATGTAAAAGTGCTGCCCGAAGCTGCGGTTCTGGCAGCTGGAGAGGCCAGCGTCTTTTTTGCCCAGATAACGATTGTGCCGGACAGCGAGGCAGAAATTATCGCCGCCCCCATCGCTGAGCGGATTGACCGGCTGCGCTGAACAGAGCGCCCCGGTCAGACCAGCGGATTGATCTCAGCTGCCAGCAAATCATCCAGGCTGCGGCGCGGGCGCAAGCAATGGACGGTGCCATCCACAACCAGAATCTCAGCTGCTTCGGGCCGGGTGTTATAGGTGGAAGCCATCACCGCCCCATAGGCTCCGGCCCCGAACACAGCCAGCAAATCATCGCGCGCCAGCTGCCCCATCTCGCGTCCAAGGGCTAGATAGTCGCCGGTCTCACAAACCGGCCCGACAATATCAACCAGCCCGACAGGCGCGCTGGCCAGCTTTTCCGCAACCGGCTCAATCAGATGAAACGCCTCATAGAGGGTGGGGCGCAGCAAATCATTCATCGCCGCATCTACAATCACAAACTGCTTGTCATCTCCCGGCTTGATATAGAGCGTGCGGGTCAGCAAAATCCCGGCATCAGCCGTGATCGAGCGGCCCGGCTCAAAGCCCAGCCGATAGCCGCGATTGCCAAAAAGGCGGGTGACCAGCGCGCCATAGCCGGCAAAATCGGTGGGCTGGGACTGCTGATAATCCACCCCCAGCCCGCCGCCAAGATCAAGTCCCGGCACCTCCAGCCCTTCCTCCTGCAGCTGTTCCGCCAGCGAAAGCAGGGCTGTGTAAGCTGCCTCAAACGGCGCCAGATCACGGATTTGGCTGCCAATATGAACGGCCAGCCCGGCAGCGCGTATATGCGGGTCTGTGCTGATCCGGCGATAGAGATGGGCGGCTTGGCCATCTGCGGTCGGGATGCCGAATTTCGTGCTGGCCTGACCGGTGGAAATCTTGGCGTGGCTGCCGGGATCAACATTCACATTAACCCGCAAGGCGACCGGGGCAATGCAGCCCATCTGTTCAGCCACCAGACTGATTCGGTCTATCTCGGCAGCTGATTCTGCATTGATCTGGCCGATACCGGCTCTGAGGGCGGCAGCGATTTCTGCATCCTGCTTGCCGACACCGGAAAAGATGATTTTCTCAGCTGCCACCCCGGCGCGTAAAGCCCGTTCCAATTCGCCGCCGGAGACAATATCCGCCCCGGCCCCGGCGCCCGCCAGCAAGCTGATAACACCCAGCGCGGAATTGGCTTTTACGGCAAAATGTATCTGGCAATCCAGCCCCGATATGGCTTTGGCAAACTGCCGGTAATTGGCCAGCAGCCGGGCCCCGGAATAGATATAGCTGGGCGTGCCGAACTGATCGGCCAGAGCGGCTACAGACAGCCCGTCCACCAGCAATGCGCCGTCCTTGCGCTCAAACCCCTGCATCTTGCTTAACCTGTCTGCTGGCCTGCTGCGACCTCAGCCGGGCGCAGCGGGGCCCCGCGCTTGCCACAGGCCCCAAGAGAGACCAGAAAGCAGGCACAAACCAGCATAATCACAAAGCTCCGCATCAGGCTTCTCCTTCCCCGTCCAGCTGAGGCAGCACAAGGCCAAACCGGCCCACCGCCTCGGTAATCTGGCGGCGCAGCTCAGCCGGGGCCGTGCCGCCGAAACTGGTCCGCGCGGCCAGTGCCTGATCAACAGACAGAACCGCCAGAACCCGCGCATCCAGCGCGCTGTGAATCTCCTGCATGGCGGCCAGCTCCAGCTCCTCCAGCCCGCAGTCACGTGCTTCTGCCAGCGCGACAATTTCGCCTGAGATATGATGCGCGTCCCGAAAAGCCAGCCCCATTTCCCGCACCAGAAAATCGGCCAGATCGGTGGCAGTTGGATGGCCTTTGGCGAGGGCCGCGCGCATCGCTTCCGGCTTGGCCTGCATATCTTCTATCATGCCGGTCATCGCCGCCAGCGCGATCGACAGCGAGGCTTCGGCATCAAAAACCGGCTCCTTATCTTCTTGCATATCCTTTCCATAGGCCAGCGGCAGCCCTTTTAGCACAGTCAGCAGACCAACCAGCCCGCCGATTATGCGCCCCGGCTTGGCGCGCACCAGCTCAGCCGCATCCGGGTTGCGCTTTTGCGGCATGATAGACGAGCCGGTGGTAAAGGCATCGGAGAGCTGAATAAAGCCGAACCGGTCGGTTGACCAGAGGATAATCTCCTCAGCCAGCCGTGACAGGTGGGTCGCACAAATCGCTGCGGCACCCAGAAATTCCACCGCAAAATCCCGCGACGACACCGCATCCATCGCATTTTCCATGGGCCGCTCAAACCCCAGCTCGGCAGCCGTCTGATGCCGGTCAATCGGAAAGCCTGTGCCAGCAAGAGCCGCCGCGCCCAGCGGTGATTCATTCAGCCGCTGCCGACAATCTGCCAGCCTGGCGCGATCACGGCCAAACATCTGGGTATAGGCCATCAGATGAAAGCCAAAACTGACCGGCTGGGCAGTCTGCAAATGGGTATAGCCCGGCATCAGCGTGCCGGTATGGCGGGCCGCCTGATCCACCAGCGCCTGTTGCAGGGCCGCCAGCATCCCATCCAGCCCGTCCAGCCGCCCGCGCAGCCAGAGCCGTATATCCGTGGCAACCTGATCATTGCGTGAACGCGCCGTATGCAGCTTTCTGGCCGGCGCGCCGATCAGCTCAGCCAGCCGCGCTTCTATATTCATGTGGATATCTTCCAGCGCTTCGGAAAATTCAAACGCGCCCTGTTCAATCTCAGCTGCTATGTTATCCAGCCCCTGCAGAATCGCGGCCAGCTCATCACCGGTTAAAATCTGGCAGTCGGCGAGCATTTTGGCATGCGCCCGCGATCCGGCTATATCCTCCGCCCACAAGGCGCGATCATACCGAATGGAGGCATTGATATCCTGCATCAGCTGAGACGGGCCTCCGGCAAACCGACCACCCCAGATAGCAGATTTCGGGACACCAGTCTTGGCTGCTGTTTTTTTTCTCTTGCCCGGCTTTGCCATGGTTGCAGATCCTTGCTATTATCGCCGCCTTGAATGAACAGGGGCCAATCGCTTTATAGGACAGAAATGCAAAAGAATCAGCCCCAAATCCAAAATTGGTCACGGCGCAAGATAATGGCTGGTCTGGTCGGGGTCAGCTTCAGCCTGTCCATGGCTCCGGCCACTGCGGGCAGGGCCAGTGCGATCAGGGCCAGCACGATAGCATATGATGACCTGCTCGCTGACCAGCTGGACACGCCCCTGCCGGATACACCGATTGCCGGGCCAGCCGGGCCGTTGCAGCTGGCTGATCTGGCAGGCCAGCCGCTGCTGGTCAATTTCTGGGCCAGCTGGTGCGCGCCTTGTGTGCAGGAATTACCGGCGTTGGAACAGGCGGCGATCGCGCTGGCCAGAGACCGGGCGCGGGTTTTGCTGGTCTGTATTGACCGGGGAGGCCAGCCTGTCGCCGAGGCGTTTTTGCGCCGCCGCGGCATCACCCTCCGCAATGCTCTGCAAGCCTATGATGCAAAAGCCAGCTGGCCACGCGCGCTTGGCCTTACTGGCCTGCCGGTCACCTTGTGGGTCGCGCCGGATCAAAAACAGGCCTGGCAGCATATCGGGCCAGCTGACTGGGCCGACCCGGCAGCTCTGCGGCGGATGCGGCAATTACTGGCTGGCTAGCTGAGCTCTTTTTCCAGCTCCGGCACTGCATCAAACAAATCAGCCACCAGCCCGTAATCAGCGACTTGGAAAATCGGCGCTTCCTCATCCTTGTTGATGGCAACGATGACCTTGGAATCTTTCATGCCTGCCAAATGCTGGATAGCCCCGGAGATGCCGACAGCGATATAGAGTTCCGGGGCAACCACCTTGCCGGTTTGGCCAACCTGCCAATCATTCGGGGCAAAGCCGGCATCCACCGCCGCCCGGCTGGCCCCGACAGCGGCGCCCAGCTTGTCAGCGACTTTCTCCAGCATGGCAAAATTGGCCCCGTCCTGCATCCCCCGCCCGCCAGAGACAACAATTCCGGCAGAGGTGAGTTCCGGCCGCTCAGAGCTGGATAATTCGGACTTCAGATAGCTGGAAAGCCCGGGCAGAGCCGCCGCGTCAACGGCCTCAACCGATGCGCTGCCGCCACTCGCCGCTGCTGCTTCAAAGGCGGTGGCGCGCACGGTAATGACCTTGATGGGATCAGCTGTCTCAACCGTGGCAATGGCATTGCCTGCATAGATGGGCCGCTTGAAGCTGCTATCCGAAAGCACGGCGATAATATCCGAGATCTGGGCCACATCCAGCAAGGCGGCTACCCGCGGCATGATATTTTTGCCATAGGTCGTTGCCGGGGCCAGAAGATGGGTATAATCGCCCGCCAGAGAAACCAGCAGCGGGGCGATATTCTCGGCCAGCCCATGCTGATAATCAGGGCTGTCCGCTACTCGCACCCGGGCGATGCCAGCAATAGAGGCGGCCGCCTCAGCTGCCTTTGCACAGTCCGAACCGGCAACCAGCAGATCAATATTGCCGCCAATCTCACTCGCCGCGGTGATGCAGTTCAGCGTTGCCGGGCTGATGCTGTCACCATCACATTCTGCCAAAATAAGAAGCGCCATCATATCACCTTTGCGTCATTTTTCAGTTTATCCACCAGCTCGGAGACCGAGCCAACCTTGATACCGGCCTCACGGCTGGCCGGTTCCTCAACCTTTGTGATTTTCAGCCGCGGGGCAATATCAACCCCCAGCTCAGCCACGCTCAGCGCGTCAATCGGTTTTTTCTTTGCCTTCATAATATTGGGCAACGAGGCATAGCGCGGCTCATTCAACCGCAAATCAACCGTAACCACCGCAGGCATGGCAATTTCAATATGCTCCAGCCCGCCATCTACTTCTCTTATGACGGTGGCCTTGTCTGCTGCCAGATCGAGGCCGGAGGCGAAGGTTCCCTGTGCCCAGCCGAGCAGGGCTGCCAGCATCTGGCCGGTCTGATTGCTGTCATCATCAATCGCCTGCTTGCCGCAAATAACAAGGCCGGGCGCCTCGCGTTCCACCACCGCGGCCAGCAGCTTGGCAACCGCCAGCGGCTCAGTTTCCTGATCCGCCTCTATATGAATACCGCGGTCAGCACCCATGGCAAGGCCGGTGCGAATCGTCTCACCCGCCTGAGACGGGCCGACAGAGACCAGCACCACCTCATCTGCCTGTCCAGCTTCCTTAAGACGCAAGCCTTGTTCCACGGCGATTTCATCAAACGGGTTCATGGCCATTTTCACATTGGCCAGCTCCACCCCGGATTGGTCGGGCTTCACCCGCACCTTCACATTATAATCAATAACCCGTTTTACCGGGATCAGGATTTTCATGTCAGCCACCTCTTTTTGGCAAGTTTGTATTCAAGATAGGGCCGGTTTTCGGCACGGCAATCTTATTTTCCAGTTCCGGACTTCTTTTTCTTTGGCTTTTCCAGGCCGCTATGTTCACCCGGCACCCAGAGAACATCTGTTGCACCATCGTCATTTATATGTCTGGCCAAGACAAATAGATGGTCAGACAGACGGTTAATATAGCGTATGGCCTCTTCATTGACAGCTTCTTCAACGGCCAGTTCGGTAATGCGCCGCTCGGCCCGCCGGGTCACTGTGCGCGCCAGATGCAGCCAGGCAGCCAATTCTGAACCACCTGGCAAAATAAAGCTCTTGAGCGGGGACAAGGCTTTATTAAGCTCATCAATCTCCGCCTCCAGCCGGGTGACCTGCAGCTGAGATATACGCAAGAAGACCTGATCCGAATTGGTTTCCGGGGCAGCTAAATCCGCCCCCAAATCAAACAGATCATTCTGAATCCGCGCCAGCATGGCATCTGCATTGCCGGTTGCATGAAGACGGGCCAGCCCGATAACGCTGTTCAGCTCATCCACCTCGCCAAAAGCTGCCGGGCGGCGGGAATGTTTGGATACGCGCTGACCATTGACCAGGCTGGTTTCGCCATCATCTCCGGTGCGTGTATAGATTTTATTCAGCCTGACCATTTTTCCCTTATTTCCCTTGGATAAGTGTCCAAAACCTTGGCAATGCTTGCCAGTCTAGCCGGAGTGACGCATCCAGAGCAAGACCACAAACACCAGCAGTGCGAGGGCCTGGAAAATAATCCGGTAGCGCATGATACGGTTGGAATTGGACTTGTTATACGCCCCGCCACGCCCCATCGACACCACCCCCCAGAACAGGATGACAGCGACAATCGCCAGCGACAGTCCCATCACGGCTTGATCCCAGCTCATCTGCTGCCCTCTTTCCTGCCCCGCATTTTTTACTCAATCTGTCAGATTTATAGCTACACCGCCCTGTCGTGCAGCCGCAACTATTGTATTGCGCAATAAACAGGCAATGGTCATTGGCCCGACTCCGCCCGGCACAGGTGTGATCGCCGCGGCGACCTGTTCAGCTCCGGCAAAATCCACATCTCCGGTTAGCCGGAACTTGTCCGGCCCGCGTTCCGGGGCAGGCACCCGGTTGATGCCGACATCGATCACCACCGCCCCCGGCTTTATCCAGTCCTGTTTGACCATCTCAGGCCGCCCCACCGCCGCCACCAGAATATCGGCGGACCGGCACAGGCCGGGGAGATCCCGGCTGCGCGAATGGGCAATGGTCACGGTCGCATTTTCTGCCAGCAGCAGCTGCGCCATCGGCTTGCCGACAATATTGGAGCGGCCCAGAATCACCGCATTCAAGCCGGACATATCGCCCAGCAAATCGCGCAACAGCAAAAGACAGCCCCAAGGGGTGCAAGGCACCAGCGCTTCCTGGCCAGTCGCCAGCAGCCCGGCATTGACGATATGAAACCCGTCCACATCCTTGGCCGGGTCAATGGCCTGAATAACCGCGGCGGCTTCGATTTGCGGCGGTAGCGGCAGCTGCACCAAAATGCCGTGAATGCTGGCATCCCGGTTTAGCTGGTCGATCAGCTTCAACACCTCTTGCTGGCTGGTCTCGGCAGGCAGGCGATATTCTGCAGAATGTAGCCCGGCGGCCTTGGACCTCTCGGTCTTGTTACGCACATAGACCCTAGAGGCCGGATCCTCTCCCACCAGAACCACAGCCAGCCCGGGCGGCTGGCCGGTGGCCTTGGTTATATCCGCGACCGCCGGTTTCAGCCGGTCTACCAGCTGTTCGGAGAATCCCTTGCCATCAATCAGTTTTGCCATTTTTCCTTCTCTCATCAGATTGCCCGCAGAGTGGCAAAATCCAGCCTGCCGCCACAGGCGGATTGCGCCCGGTTCTGAAACCAAAGCGACATTTTTACAGCGCCCGTCACTCCCCGCCTAGAAACCGCCCAGCAGCAGGTTACGCAAAAATTCGACCGCCAATAGCAGGATAATCGGGCTGATATCCAGCCCGCCCAGATTCGGCATGAAGCGCCGGATATGGCCCAATACCGGCTCATGTAGCGCTTGCAGACCCATCAAAATCTGGCGCACCAGAGGCTGCCAGGGATTGATGATCCGAAAGCTGATCAGCCAGCTGGCGATCACATAAATCACCAAGGACCAGAGATACAGTGTAAGCACGGTATTAATCAAAATGATGACAGCTGACATGATTTTGCTTTCGCTTTTGCCGTTTGCCTTATGGAAGGGCCAGCCTGCCCGGCCCTTCGCGAATTTCGTGCATTTGCCCTGCCTGCGTGGCACGCCATGCCGGACATCCCGGCGGTGGCGAGGCGACTTTATCGCCCTGCAACTCAAAAGACAATCATCAAACGGTGTGCTGCCCGAAGACAGGCTGTCCGGTTAGCAAGGGCCTGCCGGAACGCTGCCTGTTAGCCATCCTGTTAGATGCCACTTACCCAGCCACTTGGGTGACCAATTACTTGGCCTGCACCTTTTGGCTGACCCATCTGGCCGGGCCGGATCATCCTTCTGTGTCAATGCAATGTTTTAGATTTTACTAATAAATATCTCTTTTTGGCTGGTCTCAAAGAGAGGTGCAAATGGTTAACGGGCGATCCTTCCAGACAGGAATTCTGGCCATTTTGGTGATTATGCAATTGGCGGGCTGCGGCGGTGGCGGCGGTGGCGGTGGCGGCGGCAGCGGGCCGGTGGTGCGGCGGCTGGGGGCTGAATATCATGCCCAGCCCGGTCTGGCTCAGGTTGGGGCCGGCTCGGCCTATATCTCCGGCTGGACAGGCAAGGGCGCACGGGCCTTTCGTATAGGCCGTATCCGGCATCAGTCCGCTGATCCCCTGTCTGATTATGCTGAAACAGTTATGGGTGTTGGTTTTGTTAAGATATTCTGAATGGCCTATGCAAAAAGACAACCAAAGGGAAGCATAGACCAAATGCACTATACTTATGAATTCTTTTTTTGATGGCCTGTCTGAGTATAATATCGCTTAAAGGATGTGGTCAACAAGCCGCATTAGGAGGACAAATTATGCGGATATTGCTTGGCTATCAGAACAGTCTCTGTCGGGCGTTCATACGCGATCATCTGGCACGCGAGGAACCCTCCTTGCAAATTCTGGTTGCAGGAACGCTACGCGAATGTTTGCAACTGGCAGCTGAAT
>JADHLK010000005.1 GCA_016780695.1 Alphaproteobacteria bacterium
GAATTTGTCCGCAATGCCTGGTATGTCGCTGGGTGGTCGTCTGAATTTTCCGGCGATTTGCAACCGCTTCAGATTCTGGATCAAAAGCTGGTTTTCTGGCGCCAGGCTGATGGCAGTCTGGCGGCGCTGGAAGATCGCTGCCCGCACCGGATGTTGCCGCTTTCCATGGGCAAGCTGCTGGAAGATGGCACGGTGCAATGCGGCTATCACGGGCTGACTTTTTCCGGGTCCGGGGCCTGTGTGCGGATACCGGGTCAGGATAATCTGCCTGCCTCAGCCTGTGTGCGCGCCTATCCGGTGGTTGAACGCCATCATATTGTCTGGGTCTGGATGGGGGATCCGGCCCTGGCAGATGAAGCCGGGATTTTTGATATGCTGGAATTTGACGCCGCGGGCTGGGCCGCCCATCAAGGCGATGCGCTGCATATTGCGGCCAATTATCTGAATGTTGCGGAAAATCTGGTGGACCCGGCCCATGTCAGCTTTGTGCATCCAACCACGCTGGGCAGCAGTGCCAGTGAAGATGTGCCGGTATCAGCCGATGTTTCAGGCGAGGTGATCACCGCCTGGCGCTGGATTAAAAATGCCCCGCCGGTTGGGTTTTTCCGGGAATTTGCAGGTCTGGAGGGGATGGTGGATCGCTGGCATTATTATCATCTGCATCTGCCTTCGATTGCGGTGATTGATTTTGGCAGCGCGCCGGTCAGCGCAAATCTGTCCGAGGATGAGCGGGAAAAGGGCGTGCGGATCTATGCCTTGCATTTTCTGACCCCCGTCGGGGCGCATCACACGATTGACCGCTGGATGCATATTCGCAACAGCGCGCTGGACAACCCGGCAGCGGCGGAAAAAATCGATGAACTGTTCCGCACTGCCTTTGCTGAGGATAAGGAGATTCTGGAAGCGGTCGAACAAAATGAGGCCGGGGCCAGTGCTGCACCCTTGCGTATCGCCATTGATCGGGGCCCGCTGGTCTATCGCAAACGCATCGCCGAACGGATCGCTACCGAACAGGCGGGTTGAGACTTTTTTGCTGATTTGACCGCACTGCTCCAGCTTCTTAAAAGAAAGTTTGGAGCGGGTGAAGGGATTCGAACCCTCGACCCCAACCTTGGCAAGGTTGTGCTCTACCCCTGAGCTACACCCGCGCGGCAGGCCCGTATATATCCTGTCTGTTTGCCCGGTTCAAGCAAAAACCGTTCTGCCCTTGCGATACCGGGCACAGCCCGCCAAAAACAGCCTGCCTGAAAGCTGGGCCTCAACCTTTGCGAACCGCCCGGTTCAGCTGGTCTGCGATATGGGTCTGCTCAGCCTCTGATAGATAGGGATGCATGGGCAGGGAGAGAACCTGTCTGCTCAGCCTGTCGGTTACCGGCAAGCCGCCTGCGGCAACCGGATAGGCTGCATAGGGTGTTTGCCTGTGTATTGGAACTGGATAGTAAATGGCGGTCGGAATATCGGCTTCAGCCAGCTGCTGGCACAGCGGCGCGCGATCCACTTCTTCTGGCAGGCGCAACGTATATTGGGCCCAGCTGCTGGTCGCCTGTTCTTTTAAGGCTGGGCACACAACCCCTTCCAGCAGCGCGGCATAGCAGTCTGCCACCTGCTGGCGCAGACGCAGCTCATCTACAAAAATTCCCAGCTTGGCCAGCAGAACCGCGGCCTGCATCGAATCCAGCCGGGCGGTCATGCCAATCCGGTCATTGTGATATTTATCCTGCCCCTGACCATGCACCCGGACGGACCGCATCAGCGCGGCGTAATCGGCATTATCGGTGAAACAGGCCCCGCCATCCCCGTAACAGCCCAGCGGCTTGGCCGGGAAAAAACTGGTGCAGCTGATATCAGCGAGTGAGCCGGTTTTGCGCCCGGCCCAGCTGCTGCCGAAAGACTGGGCCGCATCATCAACCAGCCAGAGATTATGCTGCCTGGCAAATCCGGCCAACCCGTCCATATCCGCAGGCTGGCCGAACAGACCGACCGCCATGATGCCCACCACCTTCACGCCAGCCTGTTCAGCTGCCGCCATCGCCGCGGGCAGCCCGGCGGGGTCCAGATTGAAACTATCCTCCTCCACCTCAGCAAAGACCGGGATCGCTCCCAGCATCGGCATCACTTCAGCAGACGCAGTAAAGGTGAAGCTCGGCACAATCACCCCCTCGCCCGGCTTCAGCCCCAAAGCCATCAGGGCCAGCAGCAGGGCATCTGTGCCGGATGAACAGCTCACCACCTCGCGGCAATCAGCCCAGCTGGCCAGCTCAGCCTCCAGCTCGGCTACCTCTGGCCCCATAATATAGGCCCCGTGATCCAGCACCCGGGCCAGCCGTCTATCAATCTCGGCACGCAGGCGTTTTTGTTGAGTAGCCAAATCAATAAACGGAATCATGGACGCAATTCTCCCATCTTTGCTGCCAGCATGGACAGCAGTTCTTGCACTTGCAGGGCATCCTCGGCACCGGTCGGGGCGGGCGGGCCGCTGGCACATAATTCTGCAAAACAGCTGATTTCAGCGCGCAGCGGCTCTGCCGCAACCACTGGCAGGGAAACCGGGTCGGCGCGCTCTATTTCAAACAGCTCCCCAGCCTGGCGGATTGTATCGTGAAACAGTGTCAGCTTTTCCGGCCAAGGCTTGGAATCATCAAAAACCAGAGCGCCGGCACTGCCGGTTACTGTCAGCCGATGCTCCTTGTAAGGCGACATCCAGCTGGTCTGCAACGCGGCGGTAACCCCGTCTGCAAAGCCCAGCCCGGCAGCCAGCCAGTCTGCTACCCCTTGCGTGATATGGCTGGCCGCAAAACAGCTGACCTGTTGCGGCATTTCACCAGTGATCGCCAAAATCATCGAGAGATCATGCGGGCAGAGATCAAACAGCACCGACTCGCTGGCCCGGATCCGCCCCATTGCCAGCCTGTTTGCCTGAATATGGCGCAGCTGGCCGATGGCCCCGGCGTTTATCTGGCGGCATAATTCGGCAAAAGCCGGATGATAGCGGATCAAATGGCCAACCATGATCTGCCGGTCATTGGCTTCAGCCGCCTGGCAGATTCGCTGAGCGGCGGGCAGGGTGAGGGCCAGCGGCTTTTCGACAAAAATATGCTTGCCAGCCTGCAAGGCCGCAATGGCGAGGCTTTCATGGGCTGCTGCTGAGGCGGCTATCAGCACCCCATCCAGCCGCTCATCCTCCAGCACTGCTTGCCAATCCTTCGCCGCACAGGAAAAATCACTGGCAAACAGCGCAGCCCTTTGCGGATCGCTGTCACAGACAATTTCCAGCAGCCCCAGCTCTGCCGCGTTGCGGGCGATATTGCGCCCCCACAAGCCGCATCCGACCAAGGCAAGGCTGACTGATCTTCCAGCATCTCCGCTTTGTTTTGCCATCTGCGATTCCCGTCTGGCCTGTCGCTCACCTGTTCTGATTTGCCCCTGCCTTAAACACCAAAGAAGGAATCCGCGTCAATCGTTGCTTTTTGTTACTTTTCGCGAGCAAACAGCCCGGCTACATCCGATCCTTGCCGGGCCGGGCGCCAGCTCCTATATGAAAGGCAGGCACGCAACCGGGCAGCTGCCTGAAAAGCGGCCCGGAAACATAGAGGATAGCAGGTTATGACAGAGCCAACAGCTGATGCCAGCTCGGCCTTTGCAGATAGTTTGCCGGTGACCCCGGATCAGCTGAGTGCGCGGCTGGACGGGCTGGGCCTGACTTATGAACGGTTCAGCCACCCGCCTCTGCGCACCGTGGCAGATGCCAAGCTGGCCCGCAGCGGAATGTTAACCCCGCAACAGGGCGGCGGACATATCAAAAATCTGTATCTGCGTTGCAAGCGCAAGAAAAATTACCTGATCGTGCTGCAAGAGGACCGGCAGCTGGATTTGGCCTGGCTGGCAGACCATCTGGAGGCTGGCCGCTTTTCCTTTGGCAGTGCCGAACGCCTGTTTGAATATCTGGGGGTACGGCCGGGGGCGGTTACCCCGTTTGCCATGATCACCGGGGCCGGGCGCGGCGTGCATCTGGCAATGGACAGCAGCTTGCGGGCAGCGAAAATTATCTATATGCATCCCTTGGTGAATGATATGACCTTTGGCATGGCACCTGACAGCCTGCTGGCCTTTTTGGATGATCTGGATGTGCAGCCCAGCTGGATTGACTGAACAAGCCCGCCAAACAGAACAACAGGCCCATATAAAGTAATAGGCCCGCAAAAGTAAAAGACTGGCAAAAATAATAAGCGTTCAAAAGACAAGGAACAGGAAAAATGGAACCTATCATCGCTGAGAATACCGCTCCGATAGTTGAGGTTACAGCCGCTAATTTCATGGAAGAAGTAATAACTGCCAGCCAAACAGAAGCGGTTATTGTGCAATTCTGGGCTCCCTGGTGTCAGCCATGCAAACAGCTCGGCCCGATTCTGGAAAAAGTGGTCGCAGCGACCAAAAATGTCCGCATGGCCAAGGTCAATATAGATGAAAACCAGCAAATCGCGGCGCAGTTGCGGGTGCAATCCGTGCCCACCGTCTATGGCTTTGTCAATGGCCAGCCGGTAGATGGTTTTGCCGGCGCACAGCCTGAATCAGCGGTGCGGCAATTTGTTGAAAAGCTGGCCGCCGCGGCGCCTGGCGCGGTGGATATTGAGCCGCTTTTGCAGGCTGGCACCGCCGCGCTGGCTGAAGGCGATACATCAGAAGCGCTGGCCGCCTTTCAGCAAGCCCTGGCAGCTCGACCGGATTCAGCTGAGGCACTGGCTGGGCTGGTGCGCTGTCTTATCCAGATGGGTGAGCTGGATGAGGCGGCAGAAATTCTTCAGGGGCTGGATGAGGATCGCGCGGCCGCCCCGGCCTTGCGTGAAGCTGCTGCGGCGCTGGAACTGGCCAGAAAAACAGGTGATAGCAACGCTGATCTGTCCCCGCTGGCAGCAGCGGTTGCGGCCAATCCACAAGACCTGCAGGCGAAACAGGATTATGCGCTTGCCCTGTTCGCTGACGGCCAGCAGGAACAGGCGATGGAACAGCTGCTCGATTCCATCCGGCAGGATCGTGACTGGCAGGAGGGGGCGGCCCGCCAGCAGCTGCTGGAATTCTTTTCCGCCATCGGCCATGGCAGCCCGCTTGTTGCCTCCGCCCGCGCCGCCTTATCCAGCATATTGTTTTCCTGACCCGCTTTTTTTTACCGCGCGACAGCCTATATAGTAAGGGGTGGGCCGCTACAGGCCGGCCAAATAGTGAGCAGGCTAACTATCATGAAAAATCGCGGGCCCTTTGAACCTCGCTTCAGCGAGCTGCCGACAAAAATGCCTATTTTTCCCTTGTCCGGGGCCTTGTTGCTGCCCGGCGGGCGTTTGCCGCTGAATATTTTTGAGCCGCGTTATCTGGCGATGGTGCGCGATTGTATTGCCAGCCCGCAACGGCTGATCGGCATGATTCAGTCAAAAGGAGATGAGGAAGAGGCCAGCCTCTACCGGATTGGCTGTGCCGGGCGGATTGCCAGCTTTGCCGAACAGGAAGACGGGCGCATTACGATAACACTGGCAGGCACAGCCCGGTTTCGCTTGCTGGATTGCGATGAGCTGGCAGATGGCTATCTGATGGCCGAGGTGGGCTGGCAGGATTTTGAGCAGGATTTGAAACCCGATGAGGAAACCATTGACCGCACGGCACTCGTGCAAATCCTGCGGCATTATTTTGAGGTAAAGGGCTTTTCAGCTGACTGGAAGCAGCTGGAATCTTGCGGAGATGAAAGGCTGGTCACCAGCCTTGCCATGATCTGCCCATTTGAGGTAGCAGAAAAACAGGCCCTGCTGGAAGCGCACGGGCTGGGTGCCAGGGCCCAGCTGCTGACCACCATTCTGCAAATGGCGACCCATGAGGAATCGGATGAGCAACCCGCCAAACATTGAGGCCTCCGGCGCGCGCGCGAACCGCACCGATCCGGATTTGCTGTCCTTGCTGGTCTGTCCGCAGACGCGCGGCCCGTTGATATTTGATCGCGCTGAAAAAGAGCTGATCAGCTTGCAGGCCGGGCTGGCCTTTCCGATCCGGGATGCAGTGCCGGTGATGCTGGTTGAGGCGGCGCGCGTGCTGAGCGAGGCGGAGCGCGCCAGATGGCATTCCAAAAGATGACCGCCCCCATAAATACCCCAATATCCGCGCCAATATCCGCACCGGCTGAGATCAGGCTGAACAAGCAGGCAGATCGGTTGGCGCTTGTCTGGCCGGACGGGCGGCGACAGGAGATTTCAGCTGAGCTGTTGCGGGTGGAATCCCCCTCTGCTGAAGTGCAGGGACATGGCGCGGATCAGAAAACCACGCCGCTTGGCAAACAGGCGGTGCGGATTGTAGCGATTGAGCCGGTGGGCCAATATGCGGTGCGGATCAGCTTTGATGATGGCCATGATACCGGTATCTATAGCTGGGTATTGCTGGCTGATTATGCCGAGCGCCATGATCAGCTGATGGCAGATTATCGCCGCCGCGCCGAGGCTGGCGCATAGGCCTGCTTGCCGACCCGCATCAGCGTGGCAGCTTTCCCTCCAACAGGCGCGCCCGCGCCAGCACTCCGCCCATCGCAATATCTGACAGCTTTGTGCGCATCCGCGAACGCCCCAACAGGGTCATGCCGATACCGGCCAGCCGTGCGCGCAGCGGGCGGGCGGCCATAGGCGCTCTTGCAAAGGGCTTTGCCGGCACCGGCAAAAGCGGCAGCAGATCGGTGCTGAATAGCCTGTTCAGCCCTTCGGTGACCGCGCTGAGCGCGGCTGTTTCAACCACCCGCTTCTGTTCATAATCAGCCAGAATACTGGCGTGATCAGCGGCCAGCCCGCGCCGCCCGGCTGCTGCCAGACAATCTGCCAGCACCGCCACATCACTCAAGGCGAGGTTAAAGCCCATGCCGGCCAGCGGGTGCAGCGCGTGCGCCGCATCACCAGCCAAAATCAGATGCGGGTGGGTGCGTTTTGGCACAAAGCTGGGCCGCAAGGGCCATTTTGCCAGCCTGTCCAGCAAGCGCAGCTGGCCCAGCTCGCCTCCGAAAGCCTCCATCAGCGCGGTCTCAAAATCCTGATGGCTGCCGGCAGCCAGCCTCTCCGCCTCCTTCGGCGGCAGCGACCAGACCATTGCTGCCTGGTTTTCCGGCAGCGGCATCAGGGCCAGCGGCCCGCCCGGTAGGAACCGTTGCCAGGCGGTGTCCTGATGCGGCAGACCCAGACGCAAACGCCCTACAAGCGCCGTCTGTCCGGCCGGCCGGTCCCATATTTTCAACCCGGCAGCGCGCCGCGCCGGGCTGTCGCGCCCATCGCAAGCCACCAGCAAATCCGGCAGCCAGCCCTGCCCGCTTCTATCCCTCAGCACAGGCCGCCCGGCTTGCCAGCTGATATCGGCCAGCGGGCTGGCCGCCTGCAGGACCCGGCTCTCTCCAGCCAGCTGTTGCTGACAGGCAGATAGCAAGGCACTGTTTTCAGCTGTATAGGCCATCGGGCTACTGCCATCTCCGAAATCCAGTGACCAGCCGCCTCTCTGCGGGCTGCCCTCGGCCAGCCGGATGCGGCTTATCGGGGCCGGGTTTATCGGAGTGGGGTTTATCGAAGTGGGGTTTTTCGGCAAAGCCTGCCATAGGCCCAGACAATCCAGCATCCGCTGGCCTGCTGCATTGATGGTGGTGGTGCGGCTGTCTGGAGGGGGTGCCAGATCAGATTCTGCCGGAAAAATAATAACCTGATAACCGGTTTCAGCCAGCGCACGGGCCATCACCAGCGCGGTGAGGCCGGACCCGGCAATCGCTATCTGGACAGATTTTTTCGGGTCGGTGCGCGCGGTCATCGGTCTGGCTTATCCCCCAGGCCCGTATAATGGCGATTTAGAATATCGCGGGCCAGCTCGGCCAGATCCCCCTGCAGGTCAAACAGATAGCCGGTGGCCCCGGCCGCTTCCCCGGCCTCTACATCTGTCTGGCGATCACCTATCATCACCGAGCGGCTGAGATCAATCTGCCAGCGTTTGGCCAGCTCCAGCAGCATTCCCGGGGCTGGCTTGCGACAGGCACAGGGGCCGGACAGGCCCGCAATCACCCCGTCCGGATGATGCGGGCAAAAGGCAATATCCAAAAACGGCGTGCCCAGCTTTTCTGCCTCGCCAGCCATGTGATTATTGAAACGGTGCATATCTGCCTCGGTGAACAGGCCGCGGGCGATACCGCCCTGATTGGTCACCACCAGCAGCGGCAAGCCCGCTTCGGTGAACAGGCGCAGCGCCTCCGGCGCGCCCCTTACCCAGGCAAAATCCTCTACGGCAAAAGTATAGCCCGCATCCTGATTAAGCGTATCATCCCGGTCGAGAAAAACAGCAGGTCGCATCAGCAAATTTCTTCCTTGTTCAAAAACAGCGATTTGTTGCCCTGATTCCGCTCTTGTATTAGACTGCGGGTCACTGTGCCAGAGGCTTTTCCTGTCTGCCAGTGTGCCGTGTCGCCCAGAGAAGAAGCAATCACAAAAATGCTGAACCCGGATTTTGCCATTTTCCAAGATAATATGTTTATCGCCGCGCGCCGTCTGATGGCTGACCTCACGCCACCTGAAGAGCTGGGGGAAATGCTGCTGACCATTGGTGAGCCGCAAATGCCGCCACCTGAATTTGTGCAGGAAATCATGGCAGATCGCCGCACCAGCTGGCAATTCTATCCAAAACCGGATGGCAGTGCGCAGTTTCGCCAGGCTGTGCATGATTATATAGGCCGCCGCTTTGGGCGCCCGGCGAGTGCCCGGCTGGACCCGGACAGGCATATTCTGCCAGTGCCCGGCACGCGTGAGCCGCTGCATATGCTGGGCTGGCTGAAAAAGGCAACCAAGCCGCATCCGGTCGCCTTGGTGACCAACCCGTTCTATCCGGCCTGGCGCACCGGCGCGCTGGCCAGCGGGGGAGAGATTATCTATCTGAACGCGGCGGCTGAAAATGGGTTTTTACCGGACCTGGCAGCTGTGCCAGATGATCTGCTGGCGCGCACCGTCATTGTCTATTTATGTGCGCCCAGCAACCCGCAAGGCACGCTGGCCAGCCGCGCTTGGCTGACCAAGGCTGTGCAGCTGGCCCGTGAACATGATTTTCTGCTGGTCATGGATGAATGTTATATTGATATCTGGCGCGAGGAAAAACCGCTCGGTCTGCTGGAGGTGGCTGCTGGCATTGATGGGCCGGATGCTGAGCCGCTGGCCAATCTGGTGGTTGTGAATTCCCTGTCCAAACGATCCAATGCGGCCGGGCTGCGGGGCGGCTTCCTTTGCGGGGATGCGCGGATAATAGAAGCCTATCGCCTGCTGGCGGCAAATGGTTTGGCGCTGGTTCCGGACGGTCTGCTCAGTGTGGCGGCGGCGCTTTATTCAGATGACCGCCATAATGCCGATATTCGGGCCCATTATGATAAATCCTTTGCGCTGGCCAGCCGGGCGCTCAATATCGTGCCGCCAAAGGGCGGCTTCTTCCTCTGGCTGCCAGTCGGTGATGATAAGGCTTTTGCGCGCGACCTCTATCAACAGACCGGGTTGCGGGTGATGCCGGGCAGCTGCATGGGGGTGGTCTCAGACGGGATAAATCCGGCAGCCGGTTTTGTGCGCGCCGCTTTGGTGGCGGATCATCCCCAGATAGCGGCCGCGCTGGATCGCCTTGCTCCCCTCTGGCAGCGGCTTCAGGAACAGACAGGCTGATGGCAGAACAGGACACCAAAAGACCGCTCTTTTCTGATGCGCTGGTGCAGTTTTTCAAGCGCCGGGTGACCGAGCTTGTCGGGCTGGCGGTGCTGGCGGGCGGCTTATTGCTGGCGATTATTCTGCTGACCGCGCGCGATTCAGACCCTTCCAGCCATGCCAGTTCAGACGGTCCGGTGCAGAATTGGCTGGGCGCGCCGGGGGCGGAAATCGCTGCCCAGCTGCTGCAATGGGTGGGGCTGGCCAGCTTGCTGATCGCGCTAACGCTGGTGATTTGGGGCTGGTCGCTGCTGCGTCATCGCTCGGTCAGCAGCTGGCGGTTGCGGCTTTTGGCCTGGCCGGTCTCAGTCTGGTGGCTGGCAACCGGTCTGGCCGGTCTGGCCAGCTCTTTTGGTATCACTGATTTGCCGGGTGTTATCGGCTATTGGACGATTTCCTTGTTCCTGCCGCTGACTGACAGTCTGGCGCTGTTGCCGCTGTTGCCGCAAGAAAGGCTGTTAGGGCTGGTATTTTCCTTGGCCGGGCTGGCCAGCTATCTCTGGGCCTCGGCATTCAGCCGGTCGGAATGGGTGCTGCTGCGGGGTCTGTTTGCCAAGGCAGCAAAACCGTTTCAGCTGCTGGCTGCTGGCCTTAGTGCCCGCAAGGGCGATGCCCGGGCGGAGCGGGATCAGAAACCGGCACGGGCTGCGAAAAAGAAAACCCGCAAGAAACAGCCGCGGCGGGAACCGCAGCTGATGGGTGAGGCTGCTGCTGCTATGCCGAAAAAATCCCGCCCAGCGGGCAAGGCGGCGCAAAAGAGCTTTGATTTTGACAGCCGTCAGGGGTTCCGTCTGCCTGAAACCGGCTTGCTGAAGGCGGCGGGCAAGGCCGCGCGTGGTCCGGCCCAATCGGTGCTGGATGCCAATGCAGCTGAGCTGGAAAAGGTGCTGGCAGATTTTCGTATTCAAGGGGAGATAACAGATGCCCGCTTCGGCCCGGTGGTCACCCGCTATGATCTGGAACCGGCTCCGGGCACAAAATCTCAGCGGGTGATTGCGCTGGCAGATGATATTGCTCGTTCGATGTCCGCCATGGCGGTGCGGGTTGCGGTGGTGCCGGGCCAGAATGTGATCGGCATAGAACTGCCCAACGCGGATCGCCAGACGGTGCTGCTGCGCGAATTGCTGGAGGATGCAAGCTGGACTGATCATAAGGGTGATTTGCCGGTTTCGCTGGGCAAGGATATTGCCGGCGGGCCGGTGATTGTTGATCTGGCCCGTATGCCGCATTTGCTGGTGGCTGGCACGACTGGTTCTGGCAAGTCGGTGGGCATTAATGCGATGATTCTCTCGCTGCTCTATCGCCATACGCCGGAAACTTGCCGTTTGATAATGATTGATCCGAAGATGCTGGAATTGTCCGTCTATGACGGCATACCGCATTTGCTGACCCCGGTGGTGACCGAACCGGCGAAGGCGGTGATGGCGTTAAAATGGGCCGTGCGCGAAATGGAAAGCCGCTATCGCAATCTGGCCAAGCTGGGGGTGCGCAATATCACCGGCTATAACCAGCGCCTGGCAGAAGCCCGCGCCAAGGGTGAGGTGCTGAACCGGCGCGTGCAAACCGGCTTTGATGAGGAAACCGGCAAGCCTATTTTTGAAGAGGAAATTCTGGATCTGGCCCCGCTTCCCTATATCGTCGTGGTGATCGATGAGGTGGCAGATCTGATGATGGTCGCAGGCAAGGAAATAGAGGCGGCGGTCCAGCGCCTCGCGCAGATGGCCCGCGCTGCCGGTATCCATGTTATTATGGCGACCCAGCGCCCGTCAGTAGATGTGATTACCGGCACTATCAAGGCCAATTTTCCCACCCGCATTTCCTTTCAAGTCACCTCGCGCATCGATAGCCGCACGATTCTGAATGAACAAGGGGCCGAGCAGCTGCTGGGGCGCGGGGATATGCTCTATATGGAAGGCGGTGGGCGCATCATGCGGGTGCATGGGCCTTTCGTGGATGATAGCGAGGTGGCTCTGGTAGCCAATTTCCTGCGCGCCCAGGGTGAGCCGGAATATGATGAGCAGGTCACCGAGGGGGCAGAAGAAGGCGGCGATCTGGCTGGCGGGGCTGGCGGGCAGGCACTGCCAACCGGTGACAGCCTGTATGATCAGGCGGTGCAGCTGGTGGTCCGCGAGCAGCGCGCCTCAACAAGTTTTGTGCAACGGCACCTGAAAATAGGCTATAACCGGGCCGCGACCCTGATAGAGGAAATGGAACAGGCCGGGGTTATCAGCCAGGCAAACCATGTCGGCAAGCGTGAGGTATTGATACAGGATGACTAGGAAAATCATGTCCTTTTTGCTCTGCTTTGGGGGGCTGGTCTGGTCCGGTCCCGGGCTGGCTGATCTGGTTAGCCGGGCAGAACAGGCGCTGATGAATTTTTCCACCCTGCAGGCGGATTTTGTGCAAATTTCCTCAGATGGCACGGCAATTTCCGGCAAGCTCTATCTGCGCCGTCCCAACCGGATGCGTATTGATTATGAGGAATCGGTGCAATTATCGCTGGTCGCAACGCCGCTCTGGCTGCATGTGGATGACAAGCAGGCGCGCCAGGTCGCCAGCTATCCGGTGCGCCAGACCCCGCTGGCCCCGCTGCTGCAAAAACAGATTTCCCTGCGCGGCGATGATTTTGAAACCCGGATCGCTGAGGCAGATGGCATTGCCCAGATAACCTTGTCGCGTCAGACTGGCGAGGCGGCTGGCGAATTGCTGCTCGAATTTGAATTGCCGAAATTCCGCCTGCGCCGCTGGATTGTGACAGATGCTGTCGGGGTCAAGACCACGGTCACCTTGCAGAATGTCCGGCTCAACCTGCCGATGAAGATCGATAATTTCATTGCCCCGCAATATGAGGAAGATGAGGATTAGGGCCGGTGCTGAAAATCACAAGTTGGAACATCAATTCGGTGCGTCTGCGTCTGGGGCTGGTGATCGGTATGCTGAAAGACTTGCAGCCCGATTTGCTTTGCCTTCAGGAAACCAAGGCACAGGACAGTGATTTTCCTGCCGCCGCGCTGGCTGAGGCTGGCTGGGCGCATCAGGCGTTTAGGGGTGAGAAATCCTATAATGGAGTTGCTATCCTCTCGCGCCGCCCGCTTAGCGATATTCAAATGCTGGACTGGGCCGGCCGCACCGATTGCCGCCATATCAGCGCCGTTGTTGACGGGGTGCGGGTGCATAATTTCTATGTTCCGGCTGGCGGTGATGTGCCGGACCGGGAGGTGAATGAAAAATTCGGCCACAAGCTGGATTTCATTGACGGGATGACGGCACATTTTGGATCGGCAAAGCCAGAAAAATCAGTGCTGCTGGGTGATTTGAATATTGCCCCTCTGGCAGCGGATGTCTGGTCAACAAAACAGCTGCGCAATGTGGTCAGCCATACAGATATAGAACGCGAAAAGCTGCTCGGCCTTATCGATCAGGGCGGCTGGCATGATGCGGTGCGCGGGCATTTCGGCCCAGAGGCTGTTTTATATAGCTGGTGGTCTTATCGGGCGCGGGACTGGCTGGCCAGCAACCGCGGCAGGCGGCTGGATCATGTCTGGGTCAGCCGGGATTTGAAACAGAGCGTGGCTGCCGCCCATATTCATCAGCCGGCACGCGGGCTGGAAAAACCGTCTGATCATGTGCCGGTCTCGGTCACCTTGAATATCTGAGGCCCTGACAATCGGTTTGTTTTTCCGCCCCGGAAAAGCTATATCTGGGCGCATGACAGAATTTTTCAAAATGCACGGTCTGGGAAACGACTTTGTGGTGTTTGATGCGCGCCGACACTCCGGCTCGTTCAGCCCGCAGCTGGCGGTTTCTGTTGCTGATCGCCGCTCTGGCATAGGCTGTGACCAGATTATGGTTCTGCGCCCGCCTGCCAGCGGCGGGGATGTGTTTCTGGAGATGATCAATGCCGATGGCAGCACCGCCGGGGCTTGCGGCAATGGCACGCGCTGTGTGGCCGATCTGCTGATGGCGGAGAGCGGCCGGCAGCAGATTGGCATAGAGACGGTTTCCGGGCTGCTCACCGCCTGGCGCGCGGGCGATCAGATCAGCGTTGATATGGGCCCGCCCGGCCTCGGCTGGCAGGATATTCCGCTGAGCCGTGAGATGGATACCGGTGCTGTGCAGCTGGCGGCGGCCCCGGTTCCGGCTATCTGTGTATCAATGGGCAATCCGCACGCGGTCTTGTTTGTTGCGGATGCCGAAGCTGTTAATATCGCCGAATTGGGCCCGCTGCTGGAACAGGACCCGCTATTTCCAGAGCGTGCGAATATTGAATTTGCCCATATCATCGCTGCGGATCGGATTCGGATGCGGGTTTGGGAACGCGGCGCTGGTATCACCCGCGCCTGTGGTTCCGGGGCCTGTGCCACGGCGGTTGCGGCGGTGCGGGCCGGGCTGGCTGGGCGGCAGACAGAGCTGGTGCTTGATGGAGGGGTGCTGGGGCTGCAATGGACACAAGATGACCGGGTCATCATGACCGGCCCGTCTGAGCTGGTCTCGCGCGGTCATCTGGAAGGCGGGCTGGCGGCCCATTATGCTGCTGAGGGGCCGGGCTGATGGCTGGCAATCGCGCACAGATAGAAACTTTTGGCTGTCGGCTGAATATCTGGGAATCAGAGGTGATGCGCCGCCATGCGGATGCGGCCGGGCTGACCAATACTATTATTGTCAATACCTGTGCGGTTACTGCCCAGGCCGAAAAACAGGCGCGCCAGAAAATCCGCCAGCTGCGCCGCCAGCAGCCCGGCGCGGTGATACTGGTAACCGGCTGTGCCGCCCAGATTGCCCCGCAGGACTGGGCAGATATGCCAGAGGTGGATCAGGTTCTGGGCAATCATGACAAGCTGCAAGCGGCCAGCTGGCAGCAGCTGGCACAGGGCTTGCTGCCTGCCCGCCAGGTGGGCGATATTGCCGGAATAGAAGAAGTCGCCAGCCATCTGATGGATGGGTTTGAAGGCCATACCAGGGCTTTTTTGCAGGTTCAGCAGGGCTGTGATCATCGCTGCACCTTTTGCATCATCCCCTATGGCCGCGGCCCGTCCCGCTCAGTCGGGGCCGGGGCGGTGATTGATCAGGTGCGCGCGCTGGTAGCGGGCGATACGGCTGAAATCGTGCTGAGCGGCGTGGATCTGACCAGCTGGGGTCAGGATTTGCCGGGGCGGCCAAGGCTGGGTCGGCTGGTGCGTCAGATTTTGGCTGAAGTGCCGGAATTGCCGCGCTTGCGTCTTTCCTCCATCGACCCGGCGGAACCGGATGCCGAGCTGATGGCGGTGCTGGCCGAGGAAGAGAGGCTGATGCCGCATCTTCATCTGTCTGTCCAGCATGGTGATGATCTGATCTTGAAACGAATGAAAAGGCGGCATCTGGCCCGCGATGTGCTGCGCTTTTGTGAGGAGGCGCGCCGCCGCCGCCCGGATGTGGTGTTTGGGGCTGATATGATAGCAGGCTTTCCAACCGAGACCGGGGAGGCGCATCAAAACAGCCTGTCGCTGATAGCAAAGGCCGGGCTGACACATCTGCATATTTTCAGCTATTCGCCGCGCGCTGGAACGCCTGCCGCCCGCCTGCCGCAACTGCCGCCGCAGCTGATCAAACAGCGCACCGCTGAGCTGCGCCAGCTGGGGGATCGGCAACGCCGCCTCTATCACCAATCGCTGATTGGCGATCAGCAGATGATGCTGGTAGAAAAGGGCCAGCAAGGCTATCTGCCCGGCTATGCAAAGGTCACGCTGACCAGCTCTGTCAGGGTTGCGGCCGGGGCGGTTCTGCCGGTGCAAATCCGCACCGCAGGGGATGACGGCGTTACAGCAGTGGTGGTCGCATGAGCTGGCTGAAAAAACTCACCTCCGGGCTGAAAAAATCATCAGATGCGGTGACCGCCAGCCTGTCCGGCATTTCCGGGCTGTTCGGCAAGCCCAAAATTGACGCTGGATCGATTGAGGAGCTGGAAGAAGCGCTGATCACAGCTGATCTGGGGGTGCGCGCGGCAACAGATATTGCCGACTCACTGCGTAGCCGCAAATGGAGCGGGCCGGTTGATGCTGACCAGCTGCGCGCCGCCCTGGCTGAGAGCTTGACCGAGATACTGGCAGATGCAGAAGCGCCGCTGGAAATTTCAGCTGCGCGCCCGCATGTGATTCTGCTGGCCGGGGTGAACGGATCGGGCAAGACAACGACTGCGGGCAAGCTGGCGGCCCGCTATGCCGGACAGGGCAAAAAGGTGATACTGGCGGCAGCTGATACCTTCCGGGCAGCAGCGATTGAGCAGCTGGATCGCTGGGGCGCACGCAGCGGGGTTGAGGTGGTGGCTGGCGAACGCGGCGGGGATGCGGCGGCCCTCGCCTATCAGGCGCTGGAAAAAGCGCAAAGGGAGCAGGCTGATATTTTGATCATTGATACCGCAGGTCGGCTACAGAATCGGGCTGAGCTGATGGAAGAGCTGGCCAAGATTATCCGCGTGCTGGGCAAGCTGGATGCTGAGGCCCCGCATGACCGGGTGCTGGTTCTGGATGGCACGGTTGGCCAGAATGCGCTGGCCCAGCTGCGGATTTTTCAGGAAATAGCCGGGGTGACCGGTCTCATCATCACCAAGCTGGACGGGTCTGCCAAGGGCGGGGTGGTGGTGGCTCTTGCCCGTGAATTCGGCCTGCCGCTGCATCTGGTCGGGGTGGGCGAGGCAGCTGAGGATTTGCAGGATTTCAACGCCCGCGATTATGCCCGCGCGCTGGTTGGTCTGGATCCGGCTTGATCCGGCTTGACCCGGCCTTAACCGCAATATTCACGCTGGCAGTACGCCTAAATTCTTCCGCTCAACCAATAAGCCGCCAGGCCCAGATATTCATGCAAGGCGGAATGAAGAATGGCGTAACCGGCAGCCGGATTGAACGCCCAATCAAACCCTGCTGGCCGGCTCTGGTAATCGACCGGATAGGGGGTCATCTCTGGCCAGCCCGCCGCCGCAAAGCTGGCCATCGCCCGCGGCATATGGGCAGCAGAGGTGACCAACAGCCAGCCATCCTTATCTCCGGGCTGCGCCAGCATCAGACTGAAGCGGGCATTTTCTGCTGTATTGCGGGCCCGGTTTTCCAGCCTGATCTGAGCCATCTCCACCCCCAGCCGATCCAGAAAATAGCGGGTGGTGCGGGCCTCATCCCAGCCTTTTGGCAACAAGGCCCCGGAAAAACCAGAAAAAATAACCGGTTTTTGAGGGTATATTTTCGCCAGCCCCACCGCTTCAACCAGCCTTTCAGCTGCTCCGCCCAGCTGCCCGGCCCGGCGTTCGGCAGGCAGCAATCCTGAATTGGCAAAGCCGCCTAAAACGACTATCCCGCTGGTCTGGCGGATCTGCTGGGCAGCTGGGGCTGGATAGGCATTTTCCAGAGGCCGGATCATCAGCTGGGCAACCGGCAGCCAGCTGTAAATCAACAACAGACAGAAAGCCGAGATGATCAGCCTGCGCCGCGCCGTTCTCCAGCCCAGCCAGCCCAGAATAAGGCCGAGCAAGGCCAAAAGCAGCGGATGCAGGATTGGCTGGGCCAGCAACCCAACCGTCTTTGACAGGAAAAAAAACATGGCATCCCTCTTTTTGATCCCGGGCCACTACCGCTTTATACTTGACATAAAAGAACAAAAAGGCCAATAAGGGCCTAGATTTTCGGCATTTTTTGATTGCCAGACCTTAACGGGTTCCATCCGTCCTTGAAGTTTTCGAGCACGGGTGCCGTTTTTCTATGGGTTTTGGGCAAGCCCGATACAGTCAGGCCAGGCGGAAAAGCAGAGATAGATTGAGGATAGGCTTTTTATGTTTGATTCGCTGAAAGACAAGTTGCAGTCGGTATTCTCCGGCCTTGGCAAGCGCGGCGCGCTGAGCGAGGCGGATGTGGATGCCGCGCTGCGTGAGGTGCGCCTCGCCTTGCTGGATGCGGATGTCGCCCTGCCGGTAGTAAAGAATTTCATGGCCAGCATCCGCGAGCAGGCGGTTGGGGCGACAGTGCTGAAATCGGTGCGCCCGGATCAGCAGGTGATCAAAATCGTCCATGACGGGCTGGTTGCGATGCTGGGCGGTGAGGCCGAAGAGCTGAAGGTGGATGTCACCCCGCCTGCGGTGATCCTGATGGCGGGTCTGCAAGGGTCAGGCAAGACAACAACAGCGGGCAAGCTGGCCCTGCATCTGCAGAATAAGCATCGCAAGAAGGTGATGCTGGCATCGTTGGATATGACCCGCCCGGCGGCGCGCGAGCAGCTGCGCGCTCTGGGCGAACAGGCAGCGGCTGGCATCCTGCCTGAAAGTGACAGCGAAACCCCGTTGCAGCTGGCCCGGCGGGCGCTGAAAATGGCACAGCTGAAAGCCTATGATGTGCTGGTTCTGGATACGGCAGGCCGTCTCAGCATAGATGATGCGCTGATGACCGAGCTGCGCGAGATAAAAAAGGAAACCAACCCGCATGAGGTGTTGCTGGTCGCTGATGCGCTGACCGGTCAGGATGCGGTGAATACGGCCAAGGCCTTTCATGATCAGGTCGGGGTGACCGGCATTGTGATGACCCGTCTTGATGGCGATGCCAGAGGCGGTGCGGCGCTATCCATGCGGCAGGTTACCGGCTGTCCGGTGAAGCTGGTCGGGGTGGGCGAAAAGCTGGATGCGCTCGAAGGGTTTGACCCGAAGCGTCTGGCAGGCCGTATTCTGGATATGGGCGATGTGGTCGCGCTGGTTGAAAAGGCTGCCGAATCGATTGCCGAGGAAGAAGCCATGCGCATGGCTGAGCGCATGGCCAAGGGCAAGTTCGATATGAATGATTTTCTCACCCAGCTGCGCCAGCTGCAAAAAATGGGCGGTCTGGGTGGTCTGCTGGGTATGTTGCCGGGTATTGGCAAGATGCAAAAACAAATCGCCGCCGCCGGCATTGATGACAGCATGATCAAGCGGCAGGAGGCGATCATCCTGTCCATGACCCGCAAGGAACGCGTCTCAGTCGGCTTGCTGAATGCCTCACGCCGCAAGCGTATCGCTGCCGGTTCCGGGACCAGCGTTCAGGAGGTCAACCGGCTGGTCAAGCAATATCAGGATATGGCCCGTATGATGAAGAAGATGGGCTCCAAGGCCGGGGCTGCCGGACTCAAGGCATTGATGGGCGGCGGCAATCCCTTGGCCGCGGCTGGTGAGGGCGGGGCAGACAGCGCGGCCCTGCCGGATATGGCCAGCCTGCAACAGCAGCTGGGCAGCGGCAGTAACCCGCTGGCTGGTCTGGGGCGCGGCGGCTTGCCGGGGCTGGGCGGCTTGCCAGGGGGCAAGGTGGGCGGCCCGCTGGGTGGTTTGCCGCCAGGCCCAAGGCGCGGGCGCAAGAAATAGAATGTTAAAACCGGGCAGGCAGGCCCTCATAACTGCTTTTTCAAAAAACAACCAACCCTAACAGTGAAGCAACAAGGAAACAGAAATATGGCATTGAAAATTAGATTGGCCCGTGGTGGCGCAAAAAAACGCCCTTTTTACCGGATTGTGGTTGCCGAGGCATCCGCCCCGCGCGATGGCCGCTATGTAGAGCGGATCGGCCATTATAATCCCATGGTTCCCAAGGATGATGAACAGCGTTTGCTGGTCAATGGCGAGCGGGTCAAATTCTGGATGGAGCGCGGTGCCAAGCCGACCGAGCGGGTGCAAAAATTGCTGGCCAGCGTGCAGCTGGCTGAGCCGGTTGCCTTGCGCGAACAGCCATTAAAATCTGCCCCTGGCAAGAAGCGGGCTGAGCGGGAAGCTGCGGAGGCTGAAGCCGCTGCGGCCGCTGTTGAGGAAGCTGCTGCTGCCGAAGAAGCAGCTGCGGAAGCCCCGGCTGAAGAAGTAGCAGAAGAAGTAGCAGCAGAAGCCCCGGCAGAAGAGGCCCCGGCTGAGGAAGCCCAGGCTGAGGAAGCTCCGGCTGAAGAGGCAGCAGCTGAGGAAGCCCCAGCAGAAGAAGCCCCGGCTGAGGAAGCTCCGGCTGAAGAGGCAGCAGCTGAGGAAGCCCCAGCTGAAGAAGCGGAAAAGGAGTCCTGAGGCGGGCTGACCAGCGGCGATGGCAGACAGGCGGGAGAATGAGCGGGTTCTGATCGGGGCGATCACTGGCCCGCACGGGGTGCGCGGAGCTTTCAAGGTGAAAAGTTTTGCCGCCCACCCGGCTGATTTGCTGGCCTATGGGCCGATTATGCTGGCAGATGGCCAGCTGCTGGAGCTGTCCATGACCGGTCGGCAGAAAGAGCTTTTGATCTGCACAGCCAGCTCTGTTTGTGATCGGGATCAGGCAGCCAGCTTGCGCGGTGTCCAGCTTTTCGTAGCCCGCAGCGCCTTGCCGGACTTGGCCGAAGATGAACTCTATCATGCCGATCTGATAGGCTGTCAGGTGGTTGATATTAATTCAAGCCCGCTGGGTGCGGCGGTTGGCTTCCATGATTTCGGAGCTGGCCAGCTGATTGAGGTGAAGCCGGAGCAGGGCGATACGATTTTTTTGCCCTTTGCCGGGTCGGCCATAGCTGGAATTGATTTGGAGCAGCAGCAGATAAGGCTGGCTGTCCCGCACGGATTGCTGGGCGATGCAGACGCTGAAACAGACAAGGAGCCAGGCAGATGAGCAGGGATGCGCCTTGGCAGGCAACTATCCTGACGCTTTTTCCGGATGCGTTTCCCGGCATTCTGGGCCAGTCTCTCGCCGGCCGGGCACTGGCGGCTGATCTGTGGCAGTTGCAGACCGTTCATCTGCGTGATTTTGCCTATGGCAAGCACCGGCTGGTTGATGATACGCCCTTTGGCGGCGGGCCTGGCATGGTGATCCGCCCGGATGTGGTGGCAGCGGCACTGGCTTCGGTGGGGGAGGCCCCGGGGCCGCGCCTCTATCTCTCGCCGCGCGGGCGGCCATTGGATCAGCAGCTGGTGCATGAGCTGGCCGACGGACCGGGGGCGGTCTTTGTCGGTGGCCGTTATGAAGGGTTGGATCAGCGCGCTATAGAGGCTTGTGATCTCAGGGAGGTCTCGGTTGGGGATTATATCCTGAGTGGGGGTGAGCTGGCCGCCCAGCTGGTGATGGATGCCTGTATCCGGCTATTGCCCGGGGTGATGGGAAAGCCAGCCTCGCATCAGCAAGAAAGTTTTGAGATCGGTTTGCTGGAATATCCGCTTTATACGCAGCCGCGCAGCTGGAACGGGCTTGATGTGCCGGATATTCTGACCTCCGGCCATCACCGGCAGATTGCTGAATGGCGTCAGGCTGAGGCAGAAGCGATCACCCGTCAGCGCCGCCCGGATCTGTGGCAGGCATGGCTGGCAAAAAAGGCAAAAGGCAAAAACGCCAAAAAACCAGAGTGAAGCAACGATAATTATTGACAAATATCGGGTTTTTCTGCTCTAAGGAGGCCCGAGCCAAAGGAGCTGGACATGAATATCATCGACAAGATTGCTCAAAAGCAAATCGACAAGGCGCGCGCCAAGCATGAATTGCCGGAATTCGGGCCGGGCGATACATTGCGTATCAATGTCAAGGTCGTGGAAGGCACAAGAGAGCGTGTGCAGGCTTTTGAGGGTGTGTGTATCGCCCGTAAAAATGATGGTATCGGCTCATCCTTTACAGTGCGTAAAATCTCCTATGGTGAGGGGGTGGAACGGGTATTCCCGCTCTATTCACCGAAAATCCAGTCTGTTGAGGTGGTGCGCCGCGGGCGGGTGCGTCGGGCAAAGCTTTATTATCTGCGGGGCCGCACCGGCAAAGCGGCGCGTATTGCGGAAAAAACAACCTACCGGGCGAATGCTGCATCTTGAATCCACAAGGATGAAACGCGTAGGTTAAGAGGGCAGCACAAGATGAAGGCTGCCCTTTTTGTTTGTCTGGGATAGAATGTCGGGCGGCTGGACAGTCCGGCCTGAATAAAAAAAGAAGGGGGAATTGCGAAATGGCACAGCCACGCACCTTGTTTGACAAAATCTGGCAAGCACATCTGGTCGATCAGGCAGATGACGGCACTTGCCTTATCTATATTGATCGCCATCTGGTGCATGAGGTCACCAGCCCGCAGGCCTTTGAAGGGCTGCGCAATGCCGGCCGCACCGTGCGTGAGCCGGCCCGCACGCTGGCCGTGGCTGATCATAATGTGCCGACCACTGACCGGGCAGGCGGCATCGCAGATGCCGAATCCCGCATCCAGATCGAAACATTGGAAGCCAACGCGGCTGAATTCGGTGTTCCCTATTTTGGCATGAATGATATTCGCCAGGGCATTGTCCATGTGATCGGGCCGGAACAGGGCTTTACCCAGCCCGGCATGACGATTGTTTGCGGTGATTCGCACACCGCCACCCATGGCGCGTTTGGCGCACTGGCCTTTGGTATTGGAACCTCTGAGGTGGAACATGTGCTGGCGACCCAGACGCTGATCCAGCAGTCGGCCCGCAATATGCGTATCACTGTTGCCGGGGAAGTTGGCCGGTTCGTGACGGCAAAGGATATTGTGCTGGCCATTATTGCCAAGATCGGCACGGCTGGCGGCACTGGCCATGTGATTGAATTTGCCGGCCAAGCGATTGAGGATTTGTCCATGGAAGGGCGGATGACCGTGTGCAACATGGCGATTGAGGCCGGCGCGCGCGCTGGCATGATAGCCCCGGACCAAAAGACTTTTGATTATCTGAAGAACAAGCCGATGGCCCCGTCCGGTGATTTGTGGGATCAGGCGGTGGCCTGGTGGTCCTCGCTGCCGTCCGATGCCGGTGCCAAATATGATACAGAAGTAGTTCTGGACGCAGCCGATATTGTCCCGACTGTAACTTGGGGAACCAGCCCGGAAGATGCGCTGCCGATCACTGGGGCGGTGCCAAATCCGGCCAAGGTGAGCGATCCGGCCCGCCGTGCCAAGCTGGAACGGGCGATAGATTATATGGGGCTGAGCGCGGATCAAAAGCTGACCGATATTCAGATCGA